>JANQRM010000175.1 GCA_028284565.1 Anaerolineae bacterium
ATCAGGTTGAGGTGGTTAAGTGCCACACTTCAGGGTTGAACAAATCTGTTACGTTACACGGAAAATATTTTGTCGATGCCACTAATGAGATTGAGCAAGGTGCTTTTGCCACTCCCGCTTTTGCCCAGCATGACAAAGAACTCACCTTCTTCGATATCGAGATTGACATTATCCAAGATATGGCGCGTCCGTGTGCCGAGTGTGTAGCTCTTTTTGAGGTTATGAATAGATACGAGTGGTTGTGACATCTTTTGTCCTTAAAATCGTCCCGTCATCGAATCGACATAACCTGTGAGTTCGGCATAGCCATAGCCCGTGACATCACCTGTAATCCGCACTGCGCCTTCCCAATAGGCAATTCCACCACCTGTCAGCTCTTGGTCGGACATCAGGGGCGTAATGGTAAGTGCAAGCGGTTCGTCGCCATTAATCACAATATCCCAACCAGCGGGATAAGTCGCATCTGTGTGCTGACTTGTCCATGTATCCGTTGCTGAAATGGTGAAATCACCTGCTTCAAGTTTGCGTGTCGAGCCATCCGGGTAAATCATTAGACCGCCAAATGCGGGGTCTTTGCCTCCATCTGTTAGACGAATCTGCCCAATCATCAGTTCCGTGTCATCGTCAAAAATCAAGCCAAACCAATCCCAGCCCTGTGCATCCACACCCAGCGCGCTCGTGCTGAACTCATGATCTTTCCATGTATTACCCGAAATAGTAAAGGTTTCATCGCCAATACGGATTGTGCCTTCTGTGAGAAGACGAGAGAGCGTGTAATAGTAACTGGCATTACCGACTTCACTACTCTTCTGGCTCAAGCCATTCACCCCTTGTAATGCAGGTGCCTTCACCTGTTCCAATTGCAATTCAACGGCGTAGTCACCTGCATCGGCGATGATTTGCGTAAGCGTTGCCTCGTCATTTTGCGCGACAACTTCCCAATCTTCCAGCCAGACTCGATAGCGTGGGTCTACGGTAGCACCTGCCAAATTGGCACTGCCCCGACTAAAGCGTTGGTCATGGTAGAAGGTATTGTCCTCAATATCACTCACAGTAAAATGTGCTAGATAAATTTGGTCAGTCCGCCACTCGGAGTCACTACTAACATCCAAAGGCGAAATCGCCCGACGGAATATCGTAAATTGGAAGCCGAAGCGTCGCCCTTCATCTGTGGCAAGGTTACCCGTGTAATACCACCATTCCGTCTGAAAATCGGGATGTTCACCGTAATCGAGTGGAAATTGCCAATCCCACGGTTCAATCGCCTGAGCAAAACCAGAGACATCGGTATCCGCCGCCGTCAACAGCGTACTCGCACCCACATCGCCAGTCCCACCTGTATCTGCCAGACTAAAGCCGAATATCACAACAGCAATGATGACAATGGCTAACAGGGCAAAACGCCACATAGATAGGAATCCGTTACTTTGTTTGAAAATTCACAAACTCAGTATAACGAAGAAATCTAAACATTGGGTTAGAATCACATGGGAAGAATGTCAGTGTTGAAGACAAGGGGATTGAAACAAAAAGAGCGACCCAGATGTGTCGCCCTTAATAACACATTCGCTGATTAGCTGGTTTCTTTTATCATGTAGTTCACGGCTTCGTCCAGCACGTCTTTGTGCTTCTCGATGTCCGTAATCAGCACCCAATCTTTCCAAACACGTCCTTCAAGGGGTTCAAAGTAATCCATCCCGTCTTCTTTGACCAAATCCGGCACCCGTTTCTTGCCGACTTTGGCGACAACGCCCAAGGTATGCACACTGATGGTCAGTTTATCGTTGACTTTGAAGGCAGGCATCCCAAACATCTTCCCAGCAGTGACATTGGGCTTCCCAGCTAGCTTGTCTTGGACAACTTTTTCTTGTGCTTCACTATACTCCGCCATGTATCTTCTCCTTATGGCTAGGCTTCGGTAAGAAGAGGTAATTCAAATTGTTCACGGATGCGATTTTCAATCTCGTCGGAGATTTGCGTATTTTCCAAAAGGAATTGTTTCGCATTCTCACGTCCTTGTCCCAGACGTTGCTCTCCGTAGCTGAAAAAGGCTCCGCGCTTGTCTATAATTCCGAGTTCTACACCCAAGTCGACAATTTCGCCAGTCTTACTAATCCCATTTTGGAAGAACATAATATCGAATTCTGCCTCGCGGAAGGGGGCGGCGACCTTGTTTTTCTTCACTTTCACGCGCGTCCGGTTCCCAATTGTCTCACCACTTTGCTTGATAGATTGGATACGACGGATGTCCAAACGCACGCTAGCATAAAACTTTAAGGCACGTCCGCCAGAGGTGGTTTCCGGGCTACCAAACATCACGCCGACCTTCTCACGAAGTTGGTTGGTGAACATAACACAGACATTCGATTGCTTAATTGCACCAGAGAGTTTACGCAGAGCTTGACTCATCAGACGCGCTTGCAGACCCACATGGGATGCCCCCATTTCGCCTTCGATTTCTGCGCGGGGGACAAGTGCCGCCACACTATCAACCACGACGACATCTAATGCCCCGGAGCGCACCAAAGTCTCCGTAATTTCGAGGGCTTGCTCACCTGTATCAGGTTGTGAGACATATAAATCATCAATATTCACGCCGATTCGCTCGGCATATTGTGGGTCAAGTGCGTGTTCCATATCCACAAAAGCACAGGTTCCACCCCGTTTTTGGGCTTCTGCAATCACATGCAAACAAAGAGTCGTTTTACCCGAACTTTCTGGTCCATAGATTTCGACAATCCGTCCTCTGGGAATGCCACCCACACCGATGGCAATATCCACCCCTAATGAACCCGTCGGAATGACATCGACTTGCATGTGACCGGCTTCGCCCAGCCGCACGATCGTGCCATCACCATAACGTTTGGTCAAATCACTTAATGCCGATTCGAGGGCTTTTTCGCGCCCAGCATCACTGACTTGTCCATTACTTTCAGATTTTTTCCGTTTTGCCATTGGTGTTCACTCTTTCACTAAGGATAGGTTGCAAGGGTTATTAAGACCCATCCAATCTTATCATGAATACGAGAATTACAGGATAGCACGTTTGTTCTGGATAAGCAAGGGAATTTCAGGCAAATTCCCCCTAATTTTGTATGAATTGTCAAACGTACTCGGAGGTGGGCTTGAATGGGTTATATTCTCTCTGTAAAGTCTGGCATAAACACAGTGATTGGACAAGTGTTATCCATGAAAATTTATACGAAAACAGGCGATTCTGGCGAAACCAGCCTATTTAGTGGTGGACGAGTGGCAAAAGATCATTTGCGAGTCTCTGCTTACGGGACAGTTGATGAACTGAACTCAATATTGGGTTTAGCACGGTCTCATGGGGCGAGTGAACAAGGGGATGCGTGGCTGGAACAAGTGCAAAATCATCTCTTTCATTTAGGAGCCGATTTAGCTACTCCTCTCGATGCCAAGTCAGATTGGGTCGTGCGCGTGACTGAAGAACAAGTTAGCTGGTTGGAATCTTCAATTGATACCATGACACAAGCCCTTCCTGAACTCAAACACTTTATTCTACCGGGAGGGACATTGGTATCGGCTCAATTGCATGTCGCGCGCACGGTTTGTCGGCGAGTAGAACGCCTTGTAATTCCACTTCAACGTGACGAACCCATAGGTGATTATGTCTTGCCCTACTTGAATCGTCTCTCCGATTGGTTGTTTACGCTTGCTCGTTGGGAAAATCATCAAGCCGACATCGCGGAATCGGAATGGTCAGTGCGTTAATCTCCCATCGCAACTGCCATCGCGGTGGCATACACCTGCGTATGCGTGAGGCTGACATCCCATTGCGTTAAACCCATTTCTTCGGCGAGGTCTTTGGCATGACCATGTAATATCAGTTCGGGACGTTTACGCGGGTTATTCACGCGAATCTCGATGTCTTTCCAGCGCACATCTCCGATCCCTGTCCCGAGTGCTTTACTGACGGCTTCCTTAGCGGCGAGTCGGGCGGCAAGGCGATAAGGGGTATCTTCACAATCCTCCCGTTCTCCTGCTGTGAAAAAGCGATTCAAGAAGCGTTCCCCTAAGCGTTCAATCCCGCCTTCAATTCGTTCATGTTCAATGGAATCAATCCCACAACGCAACATAGCAAGCCTCTCCGCAATGCCCAAACTAGGTAAGGGCGGTTCGCGAACCACTCCTACAAACCAAATATTTTGCAAGTTATCAAATTACCAATCGCATTACAAATCCTACATTACAATAAGCAAACTTTTTAACAAACGAGATTCAAACCAATTTATCACGAAGTTCGTACCCAATCACTCATCTTTCTATCACTTTTTTACAGTTACATTAGAAGTATCATGTTAGGATACACGCTAGGGATATTATCATGCTGTCAGGCAGTGTTCAGTCTACGTCAACAAGACTTTATAACAAGTTTAAAACGGTTTTATAACTGTTACAGTTATCTAACCTTTCGCATTATCATGTAGACTGGAAACGAGCGTAATGTTTGAATATCTGAAGGAAGCACCCATGACCGATACGGTCTTGCTCAGTGCAGGGCGATATAATGCACGAGAGTGTGTCGAATTAGCTCAACAACATGGGTTGGGTATCGAAATTATGATGTTCGCCTTCCCCGATGTGCTGGATGGCAACTGGTTACGCACACTGGGCGAATATAAACAAATGATTGCTGATGTTCCCGGTCCCATTACGATGCACGGTCCCTTTATGGATTTGGTCTCTGGTAGTCCGGATAACCGCATCAATGAACTCTGCTTTGACCGTTATAGTCACGCCATTCGGATTGCTGGTGGCTTAGAAGCCAAGCAAGTCATCTTTCATGCCAACTACATCGGACTATTGCACAATCAATTCTATCGAGATGGCTGGCACAATCGGAATATCGACTTTTGGACACCCCTTGCAGAATATGCTGAACAATTTGGGGTGATGATTGCCATCGAAAATATGTGGGAATATGACCCGACAATCATTGGCGACTTAATTAAAGACATCAATCATCCCCATCTCAAAGCCTGCCTTGATGTCGGACATGCGCATCTATTTACTGATAAGAGCTTTGCTTTTGATGAATGGCTCTCCGTCATGGCTCCGCATCTCATCGAAATCCACATGAACAACAACAATGGTGTTCTGGATGAGCATCATGGCTTTGATTGGGAAAAGGGGGTGCTGGATTATCACGAGTTGATACCGAAACTACGCGAATTACCCAATAAGCCCGTCATGGTATTGGAGATGGATCGCGTATCGGATATGGAAGCGAGTTTACATTACTTTCAATTAGCAGAACCTGCCGAGCAAGAGAGCATCGGTTAAGCCAGTTGAAAGCGGGGTCACAAAGCCTCGCTTTTTTGATTCTTATACAATTCTTGCATCCTTGTAATCTCCCCTTCAGTTCTCAGACAGACAAATGACAGAACTCTTGGCTATAATAGGGGCAACCTAGACAAATAATGACAAGGAGTGCCACATGGCACAGGAAGTCGCAACACTTGGCGGGGGATGTTTCTGGTGTTTAGAAGCCGTCTATCAACAATTACAAGGCGTATCAAAAGTGGTGTCGGGATATGCGGGCGGACACGTCAAAAATCCGACCTATCGGGAAGTCTGTGCAGAGACCACCGGACATGCCGAAGTCGTGCAAGTGACATTTGATAATGAAGTCGTCAGATTCCAAGATTTGCTGGATGTATTCTTCACCATCCATGATCCCACAACACTAAATCGGCAAGGGAATGATGTCGGAACACAGTATCGGTCTGCGATTTATTATCATTCACTAGAGCAAAAAGACATTGCAGAGGAAGCCATCCGAAATGTGGAAGCACAGGGGCTATGGAGCAATCCCATCGTGACAGAAGTGACCGAGTTGGATGTCTTTTATCCAGCCGAAGATTATCATCAGAACTACTTTGTTGATAATCCCAATCAGGGCTATTGTCGGGTCGTGATTGCGCCGAAAGTCGCCAAGTTCCGTCAAAAGTACATGCAACGCCTCAAAGCATAAATGAACAGATGAACGAGCGTCTAACCAGATGCTCGTTTTTGATTCTGGAACCGGCAGATTATGCGAATGCGTAAAAGTTCTTAGAGAGAGGAGACAATATCATGAAGAATCAAGCTCCAAAAGACCCATTAGAACAAGGGTTTACTGAAGTCCTTCAAGCATTAGAGGGCTATTCGATAGAAGATGTTCATGTTGTCCTGAGTGCAATGAGTGGAATTGGTAGCATTGCCGATTTCGACGCGACACAAGAGACGATATTTCGCCTAATCAACAATATCCTTGCACAATATCCGGAAGATAAAGCACGATCTATTCGCCTTTTCCTCATGACCCATTACAACACCCTGATGAACAATTAATGTGCAACGAAGTTTTGTTGACCCACAGGCAGGTCATAGATGTCACAATCCGGGAAGGTATAGGCAAAGCCATACCAGCGAGTAAACATCTGCTGAGGACGGTTGACGGCAATTTCTGCTCCGTCTACATCATAAAGCACACCATTCGATAGACATTCCCCTGTATCGAACAGAATATTGTCACCACTAAGTTGGGCATCGTGAGCATTGATATAGAAAGCATCGGTTGCTTGGGCAGACTCGTTGTAATAGACAAAGAGCGTTTCCCCATCAACGGTATCAAATAGCCCGGCTGGGTGGGCTTTGATGACTTCCAGCGGATAATAGCGTTGTGTCGTAGGAGTCCAAAGACCGAGTCCAATGTCCATGCGTTCACGACGAGTATCTTCTTCGCCCATCGTCTTCAAAAAGCGCGGAGGTAAGCGATTACCCATAAGTTTATGCATGAATCGACTCACGAGCGACATAAACTTACCTTTGGTTGGCAGATTCGTTGAGAGCGCGATATGGGCATGTGGACGCATCTTGAGCGCACCCGAAACCGTTGTATACACCAAGTCGAAATCGGTGAATTCGAGTTGTACGCCTTTGGGTTCCCCGTAGACACACTCGCCTGTGATATGGTCCCAGTATGAACCAGTGGTTTTGTCACCCAATAGTACCAAGCCATTGAATAAACCTTGGGCGGCAAACCATTCGTGTTGTCCTTTCACTTCGGGTATCAAACTGACACCGCTATTGCACGGCATTCAAAAGGACACCAGCCACGGCTCACCTGCGATTTTCCCTTGCGCCACATGATGATATGCCATCTCACCCTTCAAAAGCGTAAGTGGTTGTTGAGGATGGTCAAGGAGCAAAACATCAGCATCGGCTTTTACTTTGCCTGCATCAACTGCCTCTTGTAGCGACGAGGTTTGCTTGACATAGAACGGCTCAAACAGATTTTTGCCTGCTAATTTCGCTCGGCTAGGGTCAAAAACAACAGCTGACATCAGTGGCTTACCTCCATCGGTAAAGTTGGAATCGCCTCAACAGGTATTTGGAATTGGGGCGCATCAGGATTGCCTTTGAAGCGCGCTTTTACCTTGTCATATCCCACTTGGCTAAAGGGGCAAATCGCCAGACACACCGCACAACCATAATTCCGCGTGAAATAATCGCGGCAAGAGGCATGGTCAATACATTGCATCCCACCATCGCCTCGCGGTTCGGGTTGCTCATTGATGGCATCAACGGGACATTGGCGGACACACTTCTTACACATCGCACAAAAATCACGTACCCACAGATGTTCATTGTCTTGCTCAATTGGCAGATTTTCGATATTGGTATAAATCGTATTGATTCGTAGACGCGCACCTTCATTCGGGGTAATAAGCAAGCCGTGATAACCAATTGCGCCTAAGCCTGCCAGTTCTGCCAGATACACATAATCCGTAAGCCCGCCCAATGCCGTGCCGGGATACGCCGCAAAGCCTTCGGTCCGCATAAAATCGGCGAGTTTATTGGAAATATCCGCAAGATTGCGGTAGCCCTTCATCACTTCCCGCATCGAGTCAAAGCTGGGTGAGGTATCAAGTGGCTCTTTATCCATTTCGACAGTAAAGATAATCGCATATTCATGCGGAATGCCTTTATCTTGGAAAATCGCATTGCGTGGCACTTGAATGTACTTGATGTCCTTTGCCCCACCTGCATACGCCATGCGTTCCAGTTGTTCCAGAAATTGCGGAGAGGCTGTGTTTTTGGTCGAAACATACTTGCCGTCATACATCTTCGCACTGCGTTGCATTTTGAGCATTAATGGTCCAGCAATTGGTGCGATCTTGAAGATTTGTCGTAAGGTAAAATTGCGAAGCGAAAACTCCTCTGGGGGTACGTCGGAGTCGAAGGGTGTACGGGGTTTTGATTCCGGCAACGGCTGAACAAGGGATGAGAAATTTTCCAGATGCTTGTCCATCTCAATCAATTTGGCATCTAATGAGGGTTTGCGATTACCACTCCCTTGAATAAGTCGCATAAATAACTTGTTGATCATAATCTACCTCACAGCGTATACCTTATACTCAGCATACGATAGACATGATATGAAATCAAATCAAGTTAATCATATATTATATGAAAAATTTTCATATCTCTTCTGTGAAGAAGTGATGCTCTTTTGCCCATGCAGAGGCAGTGCTTAAAAAGCTATCTGTAACCGGCGATTGCACTCGCGTCGCCAGATAAATTTGAATAGACAATTTGGGATCAAAAGACAGTTTGACAATGCCATCCGTATTCGGGTCAATCAACATCTCTGGAAGCATCGAAATCCCCATATTCTCCCGCACCATCGCCAAAATCGTGTTAAAGGTACTCACTTCAAAGCGTGAGGGTGAATTAAACACGCGCTCGAAACTGGAGAGGCTTGTCAATGCACCGTAGCCCGTTTTGGGACCAATGAAGGTTTCATCCAACAGACGGTTCATTGTGATTGACGTTTGGCTGGCAAGCGGATGGTCAACAGAGACAATCACTTTAATCTCATTGTGAGCCAAAGGAACGGAAGCAGGATAATCATCAGGTATCACTACCGACCCCACATCAATCACCCCATTATCTAGCCATTCGACCAACTCTTCGGGTGTGCCTTCAAACACGACCAAATCAATATCGGGGTATTTCTGTTGATACTCCCGCAACATTCCTGTGAGCAAGCGCGCCGGAATTGTGGGGACTGTCCCAAAGCGTAACTTGCCGATGGCGAGACCCCGTTCTCGTGCTGTTTTTTGACGAATAACCTCTGTCTGGCTGAGGATGGTGCGCGCATGTTGCAGGACTTCTTGCCCGATTTGTGTAACGGTGATGCCTTGTCGCCCGCGTTCTAAGAGAGTCACGCCGAGTTCCGCTTCTAGCTTGTTGAGTGAATGACTCACAGCGGATTGGGTCAGGCTGACAACTTCCGCCGCTTCCGTCAGGCTTCCCGTATCAACAATCGCCACAAGGATTTCAAGCTGGCTGAGGTTCATGACTAACTAAACCGTAATCACAATCTTGTGGATACCCGGCTCATACGCAGAATTACGCACGAAGGCATCAGCGACATCCTCCAATGGGATATGATGCGAAATCAAATCATCCACATCGACC
>JANQRM010000643.1 GCA_028284565.1 Anaerolineae bacterium
ACTCTGCTGAATTGGCATCCCGCACAGATAGCCCGACACAAGCAGATACAACGCAGAATATCGCGCAAGTCTCCACAGCACCGCCGACTGACGTACCCACTTCGACACCGACTCTGCTCCAATCCATCCCGACTGTCTTACCCACACCGACGCGCTCTGCCACGCCCATTTCCCAAGCGACAGAAACGCCTACAGTTATCGAAGGGGCAATTGGTCCCTTTGAATACGCCGATAACATCAACCCACTGACCGGATTGCCTGTCGATAACCCAGAGACACTGAATCGTCGTCCAATTGTGGTGAAGGTGTCGAATTCGCCTGCCTTAGTGCGTCCACAGGCGGGGATTGGCTCGGCAGATTTGGTGTTTGAGCATTACACCGAAGTGGGCATAACCCGCTTCTCGGCGATTTTCTATGGTCAAGCTCCCACACGAGTCGGGTCGATACGCAGTGCGCGCCTGATTGATTATGAACTCGTGCCGATGTATGCGGGCTTGCTGGCGTTTTCGGGCGGGAGCATCGGCGTGGAGAAGCGCATTTTCGGCTCGGAAGTGGTTGGTGCGTTCTTATGCCAGAACCGTGAGGACTATGACCAATGCTTAGTGGAGGCGAGTCTCCATGCACCAGCAGGGGATGTACCACCCTCGGAGTTTGCGGAGCGTGCCTATAAAGGCGTGCTGATAGGTCGTCCCACCTTCTTCCGTGATGAGGCGATTCCCGTCCCGCACAATATGTTTGTGAATGTGGAAGCCTTGTGGGGATTAGCCGAGTCCGACGGTCATGCTCAGCGTCCGAATCTGAGGGGGATGGCGTTTCATCCAGAGCCACCGCCTAACCCGACAGGCACAGGCACACGCTTAGAAGTGCGTTATGAGACGACGATTGCCGTGTGGGATTATCAGCCAGAGACCGGCAAGTATCTGCGCTCGACAGATGGACAGGGGCATTTCGATGCCAACACAGGCGAGCAGGTTAGCGCGGATAATGTCATAGTGGTCTATGCGGGACATTACCTGACGGACATCATCGAGAGCCAATTTCAGGATACGATTCATTGGAGCGCGCAAATCACCGTCTGGCCCCAAGGTGAGATGGTTCTCCTACGGGATGGCTTGCGCTACGAGGGACAGTGGTTGCGTCCCAGCCGACCCGACTTGATGCGCTTCCAGACGCAAGAGGGAGACATCCTCTATCTCAAGCCGGGCAATACGTGGTTTCAACTCGTGCGCCTACCCGACCAGATGAACCCGGAGCGTGAGTGGGTGCGGGTGGAATAGAATGATAAAATGATTCAACGCAAAGGGTCGCCTAGAGACTGACCTTCACTTAGAGAACGCAAAGGGGCAAAGAGATGAGCAATAATACAAACACTCCGTCGTTTATCGAAGAAAGAATCGATGTCGCCATCAAACTTTTGAAGCCGATGAATGTAGAACATGATTTTGGTGAGAACGCACTACAATATTTTGAAGATTGGATTGAGTTTGATCGTGATGAAATGTCTGACCAAGAGCGAAAGAGCTTGTATGAAATATGTGGTGCATATCTTGGTGAAAGCATTTGCCGAACTTACAACGGTAAATGGGTTGGCGATGATAACAACGGCTGGGGTGTCCAAATCGAAGGTTCAACAGCCGTAATTAATGTCTTTGGAAAAGTGGAGAAGTGGCTAGAAAGCGGTGCAACAGGGGACTCTTTTGTCGGCTTATATCATCATATTCCTGAGCTAATCGAAACATTAAAGAAGACAAAGAAGGATGATGGAGAGTCCCAAGAAAATTTATCGGAGTGAGTATGCACTATTATCACAATTATCTGTCTGATGTGGCGTTGGAATTTGAACTGCTCATTGCTGAAGGCAGTACCAATCAACAGAGGATTGAAGAAATTTATTTATTCCTCAAAGAAACGACTGCGGAAGATTTCGGCTATGATCCAGAAGCATGGGTTAATTGGCTAGCAAAGACGCATTGGGATATTGTTCTCAAAGGTTTTTATGCGAAACTTGAGCAAGAAAAACGAGCAAATGAAGCCCGGCCCGAAGATGAAGCTGACGATAAGTTAACGGAGTGAGGGATGGAATATTATCACGGGTATATCACAGATACGGCATGGGAATTTGAGCTTCTAATTTCAAGAGGCGGTCAAGATAAGAAAAGGATCAAGGAAATTTACCAATATCTAAAAACAAATACTGGCGAAGATTTTGGTTACGATGCAGAGGCATGGATAGAATGGCTTAGCTCAAATGATTTTTATACTGTGTATAAAGGAATTGGTTTACGAAAAAATGATAACGACAAGTCAAAGAAATAGATAATTGCGGTGATCTCATGTGTCTACGTGAGCGCGAACTGCCCCTACATAGCCCCATTTTTGGTTTAGTTCATTTCTTATTGTACCAATTGCTTGAACATAACTCATTTAGATGGAATCGCGTTTCAATTGTTTATTAAGATGATGCCCGAATCGAACTGCCCAAAACAGCATGGCAGATTGAACACCTGCCAGCAAGAGCAAGATAATTTGTTGAGTCAGCAGACTGCGATTAAAACGAATGAAATTCATCAATATGATTACAAAACAAAATGCGCCAATCGCTTTCCTTCCAAAATTCAAGGCGTCCCGATTGTCACTACGGTTGATGCGCTCATCATAAATGTAGGCATTCCTCCACCTGTAAATATTTAGTGGAAACTTGAGTTGCTGAAAGTAGTCATCAAAATCAGCGTTATCCACTTGATATTTGAGTCGATGATAATTCAGCGAGATAATGCCCAGAATCAGAGAAAACATCATTGAATTGAGGAGCATAACAATCGCCCACTGCGTCAATTCATTTGCAGTCATGTAAGCTCTTTGAGTACAAAGTTTCTCCTATTATAGCGATTGTATCTGACGGATGACCTTGTCGACTCGTTTGGCTTGGGAGGCTTTGAGGGATGGGAGTCGCTTTTCTAATAGTTTGAGCATATGGGCTTGGTTGTCCGCAGTCACCGCGATGAGGCAACTTTCGGCGTGGCGTGGCAGGTCTTTGGGTCGGCAGGATGCTAAGAAGTCGAGCAAGAAGGGGAAGATGCGCGCTTCGTAAGTTGTGTCTTTGGATGAGAGCGTAGCGAGGACGCGAATCCCCCAATCCTGCGTAATCACCGAGCCATCCGTCGTGGCTTGCAAGATGGTGTCGATGTGTTCCCAAATGTCCGCACTTTTCTCATCTGCAATCAAGCCGAGTGCCGTCATCCCACCCCACACCAGCCGATTGTTCTTGCTCGATAGCAGGCGCACAAATTCATTCACATAGGGCGCAATTAGATGGGGATTGCTTTCGCCGATTTCGTATAAGACCTTGATGCAGTCATTCTGGATGGCTTGCTTCGCCGTGAAGAGGCTGTCCATCAATTCTTGAATGGCTTCTGTATCTTCTGCTTGGGCGAGGGCTTGGGCGAGTTCTTGGTTGGGGATTTCGTCGCGCCGTCCCTGTGATGAGGCGAGTTGGTCGATAACAGACATAATGTTTGCTCCTATATCATATTTGTAGGGGCGTACAGCTTTTGCGCGTAGACACTGCAATTCTACGCCCTTACGGATTTCTTGCGTAATTGGAAAGATTCCTGATAGCTGACCGCTGACAGCTATCTCTCGAAGGGTTGGCGGATGACGGTTTTGAGTTTTTCGGGGGCGACTTTGCGCGGGTCACTCAGATAAATTTCATGATGACGCTTGCCGAGTGACCAGCCATTCTCCTCAATCGTGGCGTGGAGTCGGGCGACGTTAGGACCCTCATCATCATACGATCCGATGTGCAGGATTTGCACGGCTTCCGCTTCGTGATACGACTCAAAGCGGACTTGGTCGAGTAGGGGTGGGCTTTTCTTCTTGGCGACAGTGGTGCGGGCTTCCT
>JANQRM010000664.1 GCA_028284565.1 Anaerolineae bacterium
GATGAGGTGAATGACTATGAAGCAAATGGCGATAAATTGTCAGGTTATGCTGTGATACAAGCCGAGAGTATTGACGATGCCATCGAGAAGGTACGGGGATGCCCACATCTGGATTATGGGAATATCATGGTTGCCGAACAATTCCAGATGTAAGATAAGCCAAACGGATGGGGTGGACGACTGTTCACCCTCTACAATTTGGATATTGATATGATGGATGACCAATCTATTGGCAATGTCTTTCAGGCATTAGCAGACCCAACACGGCTGGCGGTGGTTCATCGCTTGGGGCGAGGGAGTGCATCGACGAAAGAACTCGCGCAACCGTTTGACATGGCATTGCCGTCGTTTATGCAACATCTGGATGTGCTGGAAAAAAGCGGGTTAATCACCTCAAAGAAAAAGGGACGGGTACGCACATGGACAATCGAACCCCGTCAATTAGATACTGTGGAAACTTGGCTGGCTGAACAACGCGCCCTCTGGGAAGACCGTACAGACCGCCTCGTAGCGTTTGTTGAAGATTGGTATGCAAAGGAACAGGCTTTGGCTGAACAATCTCCTGACTTCATTGTTTCTCGCTTGATACAAGCACCGCGTCGCTTGGTGTGGGAGGCATGGACTAACCCGCAGATGCTCGAACAATGGTGGTGTCCCGCGCCGATGACAGCAACGGTTACTCGATTTGATTTGCGCGTGGGTGGGGCGTTTGATTTGCTGATGCGTGACCCGGTTGGTAACATCATGCCTCAAACCGGAGCATTCTTAGACATCACTCCCCAAGAACGTATCGTCTTCACGACAGCGCTCACACTTGAATGGCGACCTGCGACCACGATGTTGCCGATTACAGGGGTTATCACCATGAAAGAGGAAGGGGAGGGCACTCGCTATGAAACGCGGGTGCTGTATCGGGATGATGAAGCGCGCCGACAAATGGCACAGATGCAATTTGAAGCTGGCTGGACATTAGCGATTGATCAACTAGAGGCTTTGGTTACATCTGTCTCTTAGACTGTCATCATCCATTTCAAAAAGAATTTATTTATAGATTGAAGCAATATCTGTGCAGTCAAATCTCACATTTTAAATAATTTATGCTCCTAAAATTTCCTGCGTAAATTTTGCTCAATTCACAAAACTCAGACAACAGCACAGTTTACATTAGTATTTCATGAGTTAGGTATTGACCTTTAGAGTACGTGAACCCCTTATGCTGACATCCAGATGATTTAGAAAATCCAAATTCAGCTGATTGCAACGATAGCTAATCGTGGAAATCTCTATGCATCTTGCGCTTTGCGTTGTTCAACTATTACTGAGGTTATCTGGATTGGAGTAGGGGAAATGATGAATAATCAAACCGATGTACTTATCATCGGCGGCGGTTTCGGCGGTGTAGCTGTTGCACAAAAGTTAGCTGATAATGGGGTCGATGTGACATTGATCGACAGAAAAAACTATTTTGAAGTGACATTTGCCACATTACGGAACGTGGCAAACCCGAAGATGCTTGGGAATACAGTCCGTAAACTTTATAGCGATTTTATCAAGGGAGCATTTATTCAAGCCAGCGTTGAGTCTATGAATGATAAAGAGGTAAAGCTCACAAATGGAGAGCGTATTCGCTTCAAACAAGCTGTTATTTCATCGGGTAGTCGCTATCCCTCATTGCCATTGGCTAAGTCAAATAACGCATTCAATTATGGCGAGCGCAATCAAGAAATGCTTGATGAACATCAGTCTTTGGCATCTGCTAATTCGGTTTTAGTGATTGGTGGTGGATTTGTCGGCGTTGAATTTGCGGGTGAGATTGCTAGTGCCTTTCCTGATAAAGAAATCACGTTAGCTCATGTGTCTAATGCTCTGTTAGATCATTCCAAACCCAAAGCACAGCGTAAAGCGTTGGAGCAATTAACCGCGAAGGGAGTAAAAGTAAAATTCAATCGATGTTTTGCTAGAGATGGCGATGTTTATCGGTGTTCAATTAGCGATGAAACGCTTCAACCTGATATCGCTTATGTCTGTGTTGGTATGATTCCCAATACAGAATTTTTGCAAGCTGAATTGTCAGAGATTCTTGATGACAAAGGATTAGTCAAAGTTGATGCCTATATGAAGGTAGACGGATATGAGAATTTATATTCATTAGGCGATTGTTCGACTATCGATAGTCGTAAACATGGTTATCTTGCAAGTGTCCAAGGTATTTATTTAGCAGATGCTCTACTAAAATCGACTCAAGGCAAAAAAGTCAAACCTTATAAGCAATCACCTGTTCTGATTGTAACGACTACTGGGATAGATTCAGGGGTTGCTAGTCTGCCGTTTGGGATCACAACGACGCTGAGCTTTTTTGTCAATCTGAAACAAAAAGATATGGGCATCAGCAATATGTACAAGACCTTTGGAACCCAACCCGATACAATGGTGTAATTGCTGAATTGTTGGGACACAATCATATCCATATAAGAACGCTTGTGATTCGAGATACAAAAACGGTAGAAAATTCAAGGTGTAAATTATGTTTCTCATCGGAGAATTCTCCAAAATTGCTAGAGTCACCCGACGGATGCTCTATTACTATGAAGAAGAGGGGTTACTTGCTCCGGCATATATAGATGGGGCAACAGGTTATCGTTATTACAGTGCCTCACAAATCCCTCGCATCAATCGAATATTAGCACTGAAAAAACTAGGGCTGACACTTCGGCAAATTCAGAGACTATTAGACAAACATATCTCCACAGATGAAATCCGCGGGATGTTGGAAATGAAAAAAGCTCAGCTTGAGCAACAAATCGAGGATGAACTTGCTCAGATTGATGAAATAGAAGTTCACCTACAACAAATTGATGCCAATGGATTATTAGAAAATTATGATGTTATTTTAAAGCCTATCCCTGCACAACCTGCATTGATGGTTCGAGAAATCTTTCCTGACATGGCGAGTTGTGGCAAAGCGATAATGGAAATGATCGAGAGATTGCCCAGCATAGTCAATCCGAATAACCTCAAATATCTTGTTATCGTGTGGCACTCAGAAGGATATGAAACTGAAGAAATTGATGCTCAAATCGGCTATATCCTCCACACATCCATGCGCGAAAAGGTCATGTGTGGAATACGCATATTAGAGCCAACAACATTGCCTGCGGTTGAGTCAGTTGCTTCAACTACGCGGTTAAACCCGACATCAGCACCTGCGGGTATTTATTTCCAGCAATTAGGCAATTGGATAGAAACCCATAACTATAGAATTGTTGGGGCTTATCGTGAGGTTTTTCTCGAACTTAAACTTGGCAACCCACCTGAAGTTGTCATTGATGTGCAATTTCCGGTGAAGAAAATTTTATCATCAGGTGACAAACCTCTACTGAATTAAATTTCCTTTGCTATAGATTTCTTCTATACTCGCTCATTGCTAATTTTACTTTTTTAGTGCGTCGACAAATAGTGCAAACACAATTTGAAGAGCACTGGACACTGACGGTAGACCGACTTGTGGCATTAGTAACCCAAGACAGTTAATCGGTGCAAATATCCACTTCACGATAAAAGCCCTTTCCGGTGATTGTTTCTGACATAACTACGTGTGCCGGACAAGGGCTTCTTCTAGTCATCTCAAACGTCGGGATGACTCAAGGTCATTTTGAATGCTAAGCATTACATATCGGTAATGACGGGTAAGTCCGATGTCAGCCAACCCTTGATACCACCAGCGAGATTGCGGACATTAGTGTACCCCATCATCCCCATCATTGTCCCAACAATGCCTCCTCGATAACCGCTTGCACAGTAAACAACAACATCGGCATCCAAGTCTTCGGGTAGTATATCGAAATTCATGGTGAATTCATCAATCCAAATGTGGATTGCGCCTTCGATATAGCCGGGGTCTTCCCATTCTTCAGCACTACGAACATCGACGAGGAAATCGGGCATTGTGTCAAACATCTCTTCAAAGAGGTCAACTGGCCTGACTGCGCCCCAGCCTTCAGGCAAATTCATCATATATTCGGCGACATATTCAACCAGTAAGGGATCGATGTCTTCTGGGACTAAACCTGCTTCGACTTCGACAGGTGCTTCTACGACGGGTAAATCATCACCTATCCAAGCACCAAATCCACCGACCAAGACTTGTGCATTTTCATATCCGAGGACGTGTAAAGCCGCCATACCGATAGTTGCCCGGAAGCCCCCTTTGCAGACAACAACGATAGTTGCGTCAAGATCAGGAAGCAGTGCTAGATTCTCACCTAGCTCGCGCAAAGGGACATGAATTGACCCTTCAATGACACCCGTTTCTTCGACTTCGACAACTTCACGAACATCGAGTATTACGACATCTTCATTCTCGATCAATAGTTCAACAAAGGCATCAACCCGAATCGTCCCATAATGGTCAGGGAGGTTCTCCCCGTATTCGATCAGGCGAGGCATCACCACATCTTCAAAGACATCAATGTCTTCGCTGGAATCCTGAGCGATAATCCCCATTGGTGCAATCATCAGTAGGGCAATCAAGCTTAGGATAAGAAATCGAGTATATTTATGCATTTCTAACTTCTCCTTAGATTGTTAATCATTAAATTCACAATGTTTGTATAGGGCTCACTCCCTATCCGGTGCTTCCTCGACCATGACATCCGCATTTGCTTCTGCTTCCAGACTATTCAGCATGTTGTCCATGGTCAGGAAGACCTCATCATTCGTATGACAGTTCCCACAGCGATCAGCCTGCGGTGTGATCAATTGAATATTATGGGGTGTCGTATAAACCCATGTCGGCTTATCGGTGAAATTCGGTAGCAAATCATCCCCATAGAAACTGAAGGATGTCGGATCAACGGGGACGTGACGTACCGGCACCCATTTGTATGGACGCTCTTCAGTGCGTTCTGGATTCAAGCCGATATAGAAACCGAGATAGTTGTCTTCTACGGTAAAGAAGGGTTGACCCGCATCGGTTTGCTCCACATGACAATTGACACAATTGATATAACTCGTGCTGTGGCAGACCTGACAGGATAATAAGTCTTCGGGATGCATTTCATGTTCCCGAATTTCGGCATCTTCGCTCCCCATCATCGTATCTTCATGACAGGTTTCACATCTTGGTTCTTGAAGTCCATCATAACGATGATCGACTCCATCCATATTCATCCCGTGCATTTCATCAGCAGAATGACACTCCATGCAATCCATCCGCGCTCGGAAATGTACATCACTGGGTATCTCTTCGTGCGAGCCGTAATATTCATCCTTGATTCGGCTACCATGACAGGCGGTGCAGTTACGGCTCATGGAGGGCTTTTCCACAAAATCATGTCCAGCTATCAAGCCACCTCCAACCGAATTGGGTTGGCTCACATGGCAATCGCCACAGGTTGCATGACATGAATTACAATGGTTGGCTTGCATTTCTTCTATCGCATCGTGATTTTCTGGGATACTCCGAGCATATAAGGCAGTGTCATATCCACGAAGCGTGTTATGAAGGCTATTAAATGCGGGTAAACCGTTATTCACATGACAATCACCGCATACTTCCGGGCTGGTGACAACTTGCGTAACGAGTCCATCGTGTGCAAGATCAAAGTCATCGACTGACTCACCTTGATGGCACTCAGTACAGTTAATATAAGAATGGACATCCTCAGCAAATCGTTCTGCGTCAATCCAGACGCGCTCCCAAGGCTCCACCGGAGCCACAGAACCACCTCAGCCAGGTCCCGATGAAAGCTCGGCTTCTTCCTCTTCAGGCACTTCAGCGGCAAGTTCGGTTAGACGAGTGCGATCCGTATGGCAATCGAGACAAGCGAAATCTTCAAATGGTGTGATGTCTTGAGGGTCGTCTGCATAGGTGACGCTGGCAGGTTTTGTGACAAAGAGGATTGCCCCTAGCGAGACCAAGGCTGTTCCGACAAGCGTAAAGAGTGTAACGACATTAAGCCGCCTCACTTTGATTTTCCTTTCACAAAAAATAATCTATTTGAAAAAAATCCACTACCTATATTCAATTTTTAGTCTATCAAAATGAGATATAAGACAATAGTGACGAATATCACAATCAAAATATGACACATCCATCGGAAGGATGAGTGAGAGGTATAAGCTCAATGTAGGCTTATTCGAGGATGTATTGATAGAACTAATGCTTAGTGAATTTATAGAGATGTTTATAAGTATTAGAGGGTCATAATGTATCAAATCTTTGAATCAATAACTAGATATTGATCACTTCAAGGAGACAATTTATCCCCCAAATAGCTCAATTTTATACTGTGTGCTTGACAATACTGTGTGTTATACAGTATATTTACTGTGTACCACACAGTACAGTAGGATACATAGGTTATGTCAGAACGTGATGAGCAACTGCAAAAGCTCCGATTAGAACTCCGACGTGGGATAGTCGTGATAGCGGTCTTAAGTCAAATGGTCACCGCCCGTTATGGTTACAGTCTCATTCAACGGCTAGGGGAGCAAGGGCTCGATATCGAAGAGGGGACACTCTATCCGCTGTTGCGCCGATTGGAGAAACAAGGCTTGCTCGAAAGCGAATGGGACGTGGGGGAGTCGCGCCCACGCAAGTATTACAAGATAAGTGAGATGGGGAACGATGTGTTGCAAACGCTCACATCGGAATGGTTCGAGACGGTGGTGATGATGCAGAAATTGTTAGGAGAGAATCATGACTGATTTGGTTGAACGCTATGTCCATCAAGTCGGGATTTATCTGCCAAAGAAGGAACGGGCAGACATCAAAGCTGAACTGCGCTCACAGATTCACGACCAACTGGAAGACCGTTATGGCGGTGAGCCAACAGAGAATGAGGTGGCGGCAGTGCTGGGTGAATGGGGACATCCCTACACAATGGCGAAATCCTATGGCAGTGAACAATACCTTGTGGGACCCGAAATGTACCCCTTCATGATAATGGTACTACGCTATGGGT
>JANQRM010000672.1 GCA_028284565.1 Anaerolineae bacterium
CATCACACGGCATTCGACTCCTTCCAGCAACTCGCACCGACGATGACACTCTGTTCGGATAAACGTTATGTCGATACAGGTGACATCATCACAGCTGGCGGGATTTCGGCGGGAATTGATATGTCCTTGTATGTAGTACGCAAATTACTCGGAGATGGAGTCCTGCAAAAGACACTTAAAGAGATGGAGTACGCATGGACTCCCGATAATTCGTCTGTGATATTGAATGCCTAGCTTATTCCTCTTTCGGGTCGAGCAGAACCAAGAGACCCATCAAGCCCACATTGGCGTAGAGCAGAGGTGCTAACAAGGGCGAACCTCGCAAGAACCGTTCTACTACAATCGTACCCGAAGGGGTGAGATTCGTACCTGCGTGAAGGACAAAGCCGATCAATCCAACAAGTATCAAAAGGACCATGGCAACGGTATGAGTCATGATGTCGCCGGATGATGGCTTTTCGATAATCCCCAAGAAGAGGCTCGTTGTTGCCCCAAATAATCCTGCCACAATAGGCAACCACACCCACGGATTTTCAAAACGGACGCGGGCATGGTCCAGCACACTGCTGATAAGTGTGGCGAGGATAAAAATCGAAACGATGAGGAAGTAAGCACGGGTTTTGCTGTAGGGCATTTGTACTGTGCGATCGCCCAGCAATTTCAGCCTTCCACTATCCGTTGGGGATTCAACCCATGCTGAACTAATTCCCAAGACACTGATGAGGATAAAGAACAGGGGTCCGATTATCGGTGGCGACCAGATGAGGATGTTGACGACTTGGGCATCAATGAAGCCCTGCTGAGAGATGAGGGTGCGGTCTAGATGGAAGTATGCGCCGAGTACGCCGATGACGATGCTTGATAGAAAGACAAGATTGGCAATCACCGTGGCAACAGGACGATTACGCAGGGCAATCAGTCCTGCGACGAGCAAGAGAAAGCCCGCCACCAAACCAAAGATAATGGGTATCCACTCGTTGGGTTTAATGCCGCCTGTGATGTTATGTGCCAGATAAATATCCACCCCGATGAATATCTGGTTTACTGCCGCCATTAGTAAAAATAGCTGGTCACGAGTAAGAGGCAAGCGCAACTGACTTGCCCTTGGGATAACCTGTGCTAGGTGTGACATGCCTACTCTCCTGAGTCGTCGCTATTTTCCTCAGAATCAGAGTTGTCTTCGGTGTTATCTGTCGCGTCGGATTCTGCTTCGCCATGTTCATTCAGCAAATCTTCGACCATCTCCTCAAGCTCGGCTTGGTCGCGCAAGATTTCGTAGGCTCCATGCCATTGGACATAATCGGGTCCGCCCATCCACGCACCAAACTTGGCGGTACGTCCCCAGTGATGCCATAAATCGAAATGGACAAAGTCAATGGGTTCATCAAAAGGTTCGGGACTGAGCAAGCCAGCCTCACGTGCAGGCGCAATCGTATCATTACTGAGTTGGACGCGACGGTTAATCTCTTCTACGAGTGCGTCGCCATCTGCATAGAATTCTTCAATGAAGTTGGGATTATGGCACTCAGAACAGACTGTCTGCATCCGCACTTGATTGTCTTGCCAGCTGGGACGGCGTTCGCTTTGCGGAGCGAAGAGATACCATGTCAGGCGATCCCCGACGTCGTGGGTGGTGCTGGTTCCGCCAAAACCGCTCATATGGCAGATGGCACAGGTTGGCGCGGGGAAATCGACGACCGAGAGCGTACCGGGTTCAGCTTCCCAGTTCCAGTCATCACCGCCTGTCAGGTAAGCAATGCCATGATACGATTCGATATAGATTTCGTATTGTGGATGATCTGGTCCGATGTGACAGTGGTTACAGGTTTCGGGCTTGCGGGCTTGTTCTAAGCTGAATTCATGGCGCAGGTGACACGATTGGCATTCACCAACGGAGCCATCTTCGGCTGGTGCGCCAATATTATGACAGCCTTCGCAAGCAAAACGGGTAATTGCGGGTCCTTCGAGTTCAAATAGCGCATTCCGCATGCGTTCTGGGTTGAAACTGCCTTCGGGAATGGCTTCATACATGGCAAGGTGTTCGTCACTGAGGTTTTCTGCCCCCCACATCGCAACATAAGCTGGAAGTGCGTGTCGGCTCTGGTTGAATTGGGCGACTTCCGATTGGTGGCAGGTCGCGCATTTTGCGGTCGTCGGTTGATTCAAGACGAATGTCCCTTGATGCTCAATCGCGCCGGGGTAGTCTTCTTCGACCTCGTGGCAATCTTGACAAGACACATTTGCCGACGCCATCGTACTGCGTCCGTATTGTTCGACAATGCCGGGGGTGGTGTTTTGATGGCAAGCAACACATTCATTATCACTATTAATTAAGACATTCTGCGGGCGACCATCATGCGGGTCGGGTTGGATGGATTGTCCAATTGACGAGATGATAAAGGCAAGGGCGGGTACGATGATGACAACTAGAATACCCAGTATTAACAATCGAGAGGATGAAAACAAACCTTGTGAAGGTGGTTGCTGAGACATAATAGCTCCCCGTGTGCAACAAAAAATACGCCACCCTAAAGTTTAGCGTGTCTCAAAGCACCTTGCTACTAAAAGTGACATTTGTCATGAATTGCGTGTGATGAAGTGTTGAAAAAGGAGAAACGAGCGAGGGGTTCGCCCGTTTTAGGCTTCGTCTGTCGTTTGTTCGGGGGTGACTGCGGGCATTTCCCCAGTGGCGAGTCGGTCGGTGTCGTCACTGTCTTCCCAACTGATAATCCAGATGCAAGCTCCTGCAACGAGAATGGTAGCGATAATCAAAGCAATCCACTGCCTTGCCAATAAGCCGACATCCCGTGCTTCAAATAGTAGCAAGCCGACCATGCCTACGGATAAGACAATCCATGCGGCGAGTCGGGGGTGGGTCGATGCCCATTGGATTCCGGGAATTTTGTCCATATGCTAACCCTTTAGAATCATTAACGCGCGATAGTATACCAAAGGACAATTGAATTTGTTAGCGCGGGAGACGTGATTAGTTGTTAGTTGTTGGTTTTTAGTAAAGTCTCTTTCGCAGTCATTTGTTTCAACCAACAAAATAGCAATGTTCCCTAGACTTTATACCATTTTAAGACTGAATCTTGGATGGATTGGGGTGTATGGTCGGCTTCAATCTGTCTCATAATCTGCTGGGCTTCATCGGGTGTGGCTTTCAATTCGCCGAGTATCCCATCTACATTGTAAACAGTGCCTGTTGGTTGGAACACCATATCTATCGGCAAAACGAGCGCGTGGCGATGCTGTAGCAAATATTCATACATCCACTGATAGACGTGAGGTTGATAGTCGAGCGTATCCTCGCAATTGGGTGCATCGAGGGCTTTTGCGGTGGTAAAACAATCTTCCCACAGAGCTTGCAGAACATTCGGTGGCGCATCCTTCGATTCTTTCTCATGCTGAGGGGATGCGATGGTCTGTTGACGTGAGGATTCGATAACGTCTCGGACGTGTTTCGATGGTACAGGGATGACAAAATGCGTCTTGTCGTCGGCGAGGATGGCTTCGGCGGGGTCGTCGTGTTGTTTCACGAGTTCAATCAACCGATTGCCTATGAGGGGGACTTCACCAATCAAAATATGTTCGGGTGTCGGGTGATTGTCTAACCATGTTTTCACCCCTTGCCTTGCCCACATGCCCACGGCTTTACGGATGCAGGCATGAGTCACACCGTCGATTTCGGGATATTTGTCGAGGATGGTCGGTGTCTCGAAGGCAGAGCGGGTGACATCCCATTGGAGTAAGTGGACTTTACGTCTGGCTTGGGTTGCCATGAGCGCAAATTGTTGCAGGAGGAGGCTTTTCCCCACGCCCGGCAATCCCGCGAAGAAGACCATGTTGCAAGAGCCGATAAGCTGTTGGAATTGCTGGTAGATGGGTGAATCGGTTGCAATGACAAGTTTAGTCATGATGGGTTATCTCTAAGTAAGCGTATAAGCCGCGTGCCATGTGACGGGCTGTGTCAGTATAGAAGCGGGTGTGAATCCATTTGTCGAGTAATGTCATCTGTTCATCAAACGTATAATTGAACCATTCCCCTAATGTCTCTAAACCAAAGGGGGTGTATCGCCAGAGTTTATCGGCATCTTTGACGAGGGAGTCGTTGATGGACAAGCTGTCTTTACGGGTGTCGTGTCCGTCGATAATGGTGGTGATTTCGCTGATGTGTGAGGAGTCCGTGTTGAGTTCGGTGAGGATTGCTTTTGCAATGCGCGCGCCTTCTGTTTCATGTTGGCGACGCAATTCCGGGTAAATCATGTGGGGTCCGAAAGATTGCAGTTGCTTGTCTTCTGGCACAGTTGACCAACCGACATCGTGGAGGAGTATGGCTGGCAGGACAATTTCTGAATCTGCTTCAGTATGAATGGCGAGTAACTGCTTGGCGAAGTGATAGCAATATAGTGTATGCGTATCATTCTTCCGCGTTTGTAGATAGGGTTTGGCTTTGTCCCAGATGGGTTGGTGGGTAGAGTCGATGGGTTTCATAATAACCGATTCAACGCAGGGATTTGCATGATGATAGTTTTAAGCAGATAGTATCCATAAAAATCATATCTTGTCTGTCATTTTATCCCCACCCCAGTCGGGCGTAGACACTCCGACTTCCCCCTCCCCAATTCTTAGGGAGGGGAGCTTTTCAAAGGGAGGGTCTATAGACCTCAGCCCTTTCTTATCCGTCCCAAGTTTCGGAAGCGGTCTACGCTGGGTGTATCACCAATGGGTACTTCGATGAGTGTGGGTAGGTCGCTAGCAAAGCCGCGTCGTAAAAAGTCACGGAGTTGATCGTTGGTCTCGGCACGGAAGCCCTGTGCGCCAAAGGCTTTCGCCAGTTTGACAAAATCTGGATTGACCAAATCGGAGGCAATCACGCGGTTGTCATAGAGGTTGCGTTGCATCTGCTGGACATTGCCATATTGATTGTTGTTGAAGACGAGTGTGACGAGTCCGATGCGATGTTGGACGGCTGTGGCGAGTTCTTGCACTGCGAACATGAATCCGCCATCGCCTGCAACGGAAACGACAGGTGTATCTGGCTTGGCAACTTTGACTCCGAGTCCTGTTGGGAAACCATAACCCAGCGTGCCTTGATAGCCTGTGCTGATAAAGGTGCGGGGGTGATAGACAGGCATGATGATGCGTGATGCAAAGCCGACTTGGGTGAGTTCGTCAATGAAAATGCCGTCTTCGCCCAATTCCTCACGGATGATTTGCAGATAGGTCTTTTGCGGTTCGAGATATGCCGTATCTTGTTCCCACTTGGCATGGATGGCGTTGAGTTCATCTTCGCGGGAGTCGCGCTTGGGATTGCTGGATTCGAGTTGGTTGATGAGTTCAGGCAGGGCATCTTCGGCACGGGCGATAATGGGCAAATCCGGCGGACGAATGCGGTGCATGGCATCGACATCGACATCAATGCGAATGACCTTGAGATTGCTATCCACTCCCCAACTTTTGAGTGGGATACGCATGTGTGAACCAACAGCTAGCACAACATCCGTTGTTTTCCAGAGTTCGTGCGAGGGTGGCATGGTCAAGCTGAGATAATGCCGACTGTCTAGTATTCCACGTCCAGTACGATAGCCGACAACCGGAGCTTCTATCATCTTAGCAAGGTGGGTGATTTCCTCACTGACTCCTTGTGCGCCACTGCCGACATAAATCATGGGACGTTTGGATTCACTGAGCCACTGACTCGCTTGTTGGATAGCATCTAAATCCAAGGGTGGAGCGAAAGGTGTGATGGGTGTGATGTTTGTATCGACTTCGGCTCGTTGGGCGAGGACGTTCATCGGGACTTCTAAAGCCACAGGACGTGGGCGACCTGAACGCAGTTGATAGAAGGCTTGGGCAATGGTATTGAGGATTTCGCTAGGATGATGCACTCGTGCTGACCATTTCGATAAGCCAGCCAGCACCTCAGCTTGATGCGGAATCTCGTGTAGAACACCTGCGCCTTTGCCGATTTGTGGCGTGGGGATTTGTCCAGTGAGGCAGAAGACAGGTGCGTTCAGTCCATAGGCTGTTGCGAGTGAAGCGGTGGCATTGAGTACACCGGGACCGGGAACAACATTAAAGACACTCTCTTCGCCACGTGCGAGTGCATACCCCAATGCCATGTAGCCTGCGCCTTGTTCATGGCGGGTATGAATGACGCGGATTTTGTCGCTTGCATCGTAGAGTGCGTTATAGAGCCAGTCATTTTGTACACCGGGAAGCCCGAATAGTGTGTCTGTGCCGTGTGCGAGTAACCCTGCAACGACTGCTTCTCCACCTGTCATTTTTGGCATGTTGATTACTCCTCATAGGCAATCACGACGGATTTGGTCTCGGTGTATAAATCAATCATGGAGCGACCATGCTCACGCCCGATGCCGGATTCTTTGTAGCCACCCAAAGGCAGATTCGGGTCACTGCGAACAGGTGAATTCACATAGATTGCACCCGCTTTAATATGCTTAACAAGTTTATGGACATGCGAGAGATTGTTAGAATATATCGTCGCCGCTAGACCGAAGCGCGTGTCATTGGCTAGCAGAATCACTTCATCCAAATCATCGAAAGGGGTTGCCACCAGTACGGGACCAAATATCTCTTCTTGCACGACCCGGCTCTCATGGGGCATATTCACCAACACCGTCGGCTCGATATAGTAGCCATCACGGTCTACACGCTTACCACCTGATACCGCTTCTGCACCATCCGATAAACCTGATTCGATATAATCCAACACGCGCTCTTGCTGATTCTGTGAGACCACCGGACCCAATTGTGAGGCTGAATCGAAGCCATCGCCAATCGTCATCTTTGAGGCGACATTTCCCACATCGCCAACCACACGGTCAAAAATATCCCGATGCACATACAGTCGTGACCCAGCCACACAGACTTGTCCTTGATTGTAAAAAATGCCTTTTGCGACATAGGGTGGGACTTGGGATAAATCTGCATCTGGTAGAACAATCGCCGGAGATTTGCCTCCGAGTTCAAGCGAGAGACGGGTCATATTATCCAACGCCAGCTTGCCAATAATTTTGCCTGTTTCGGT
>JANQRM010000695.1 GCA_028284565.1 Anaerolineae bacterium
GGCATAATCACCCGGAACATAAAAAGGTGCAAACCCTTCCCCACCTGTTTCGCTGTCATCTCCCATCATGAAGTGGATGAGTAAGCGTGCAGCTGCAGGATGTGGTGCATTGTCAGCAACACCTAGAAGCGCAGGGAACGCGATACCGGGAGCCGGCGTGACATCATTTGCTATCTGTAGGGCCCAACCTTCTTCTTCATTATCACGCCTATCAGAATATGATGTGAAACCAACGGGCGGATTTTCTTGATCGATGATACCAACTGCTTCATTGACCGTATCTGTATCATCAACAAGGATGACACCATTGGCAAAGAGATCACTAATCCATTGCTCACCAGCCGAATTGAACCCCTCATCAATCACAAGTTCTTCGCCAAACAAATCTTCGTAAGCCTCTGCCATAGCGTCAGATTGCAACACTGCCTCCACCATCAAGTCAAGGTAATCCCCACGAATCAATGGATCGACCATAACAACGCGACCATTCCATTCTGGCAGAGTCAGTTCCCATAGGTTTGAAACTGGCGACCCGTCCGGATTGGCACTTTCGTTGTACATTAGGACTTTTGTTGAAATTCGATTAGACAATAATGGCATCTGGAACGCTTCTGGAACACGATCTGCAAATTGTGGCGGGATGAAGGCTTCGAGATAACCACTCTCCACGAGTTCACCAAATACAACGGGCGAATCAGAGATATATGCAACATCTAAGTCATAAACCCCGGCATCATGTTCGGCTTGAATACGCGCAATTTGTTCGGTGGATGAAATATCGAAAGGTATCAGGTCGATATCCGGATAGAGTGCCTCAAAAGCTGTCTCTATCCTGAAGATGCGACTAGTAAAAGAATAAACAACAACTTGCCCCTCCTCAGTTGCAGCTGCGATGAGTGCTTCTAGGTCTTCACCATCCAGGACAGAATCCTGTGCCGATACAAGAAACGTACCCAAAATAACACATATAATAACGATCAAGACATATTGTAACAGGTTTTTCATCTCGTTCTGTCTCCTTTTAAGTTATACGGGAATCAAAAAAATATAAGTAGAGATTGTGGCTTTTTTATTCATTTTCCTCCAATTCAAAATATTTGATTAAATCAGATAAGGTGTCTAGGGATTCAAGAGAACGTCCGTCGTCAAGTCGCGCGATTGTCAGAATGAGGGCATTGCAGATTGCCATCGGAACGGTCAGTGTGAGGAACTGATTTTCTGCACCGCGACTCGCAGCTAACATAATGTCTGGCTGTGGACGGATGAGTACGCCAAGTATATCACTGACGACGATGCTAGACGCCTTTACTTGGGTCGCAAGTTCGAGTAAGGGGGCTAGACCTTTCGGTTGGGTATGAAAAGCACAGGCGAAAATGACATCGTCTTTATCTAATGTCAATAAGCGCTCAGCCATTTCCCGACCATGTGAATGCAATACGATGGTATCAAAACTTGCCCGTCTCAGTCGCCTATCCATCATGTTGGTGAGAGCTGTTGCGTGACCTTTAGCGAAGAGAAAAATGCGCCGGGCTTGAATCATGGTTTTGGCTGCGGAGTCAATTTCGGATTGTGTGATACCTTCGCTAAGTTTCTGGAGTGCAGTTATCTCCTGCTCTACTAAGGTTGAAAGCTCAAAGTTGTCACTACTCTCTAAGCGCCGACGGATGCGCTCGGCAGGAGCAATTTCTTCTCGCAGATCGTTTCGTAGTTCTTTATAACCACTATAGCCTAGCTTCGCGGCAAGGCGGACAACTGTCGATTCATGAACACCGATGCGTGCCCCAATTTCTGCGGCAGGCAAAAATGCAGTTTCACGAGGATTAGAGAGCAATTCACGTACAATCTGTTTATCAGAAGTACTTAATTTATGATTTCTTTGTTTAACAACATTTTTAAATGGCATACTTGCATGTCAAGCTAGCGGGATAGTAGACTACATTTCACTTGAGTGCGTATTTGACCTGATTGTTGTCTTTTGGATCACGAAACACTTAAAGGCAAACAGGAAAATGACATCATCATTGCTGAAAGTCGCAATGATATAATAGATGGTCGTTCTGTGATGCCTCTCTCAATAGTGAGATGGTTCAATACAGTTAGAATAGTTTACACAGTAATTGGATGAATTGGGGGGCATTAGCCCCATCATTTTTTGTTTTCCAGCTCTCTTACGCTTATAGAAATAGTTACCGGAAATGGGTATTTCTATCAGACATGCCCGAGCCACGTTCATCATAGCGAATGAACGTGTTTTCTTTCGATAATTCTTCGAGCCAATGTGACCAGACAGGGCTACGTAAATCATAATCCAAATGCGTCAGAAAATGGGCTATTCTGACGATTGGGTAGCCTTCCTCCATTGTCGCATAGGCAATTTGTGTGCCATCAGCACTCTTGGTAAAGTAGACGCGCTGCTCTAATTGTACTGAACTGGGGGTTGGCGTATCAAAGCGGCGCGTTTTCGGTAGAAGACTGTCAGAAGTTGAATGAGTATTCGAGCCTTGAATAATCGTTTCAATCGTTGCCCCAATCTGTCGCACACTATGGATACGTTCATTGTGATCTTTTTCGAGCATCAAACTAATCAGTTCCAGCAATTCAGGTGGGGTATTTGGGCGTATTTCTTCCAATTTCGGTATTGTCTGTGAGATGATATTCATAATTAGTTGAGCAGGGCTAGAGGCATGGAATGGTACATTGCCGGTAAGCATCTCAAATAACATCACACCAAAAGCCCAAATATCGGCGCGTGTGTCAATCGCCTCTCCCTCTAGCATCTCCGGGGCAAGATAATCCAGTGTGCCGACCAGCGCATCCGTATCGGTAAGACGCTCTTTATCAACGACATGGGCGACACCAAAATCAGTCAGCCACAATTTATCATCCTCTGCAATTAAGACGTTGGCAGGTTTTAAGTCTCGATGGATGATATATAAATAATGTGCGCGGGTGAGCGCGGCAGCTAATTGCAAAGCCAGATGTAGGCACCGTTTGATGGATAATTTCTCTGTTTTTATGACCAACTCAAAAACATCTCACAAATTGAACACTCACGTCATCGTAGCCTCACGGGCTTTATGACCAATCTGCTTGCTGGTTTGATTGCTTATTGTCACCAACCCAAGAAACCGTCTCTCAATCTCGAATTTCTCCAGTCCATTCAGCTTGCTTAAACATAACTCACGTTAGTATTAGTATCTATTGGTGTGACGTTCACGCACGTGCAGATACACATTTTCGTCCGAGAATACTTACCGGAAATGAGAATTAGCCTATCGTGCCCAATCTGGCGAAAAGGGTGAAACTCTATCCTCCAGTTAGATGGTTGGGCTTGGTCTACTTCTCATTCTATAGAAAGCATTTAATGGAGCAAAAGATGTTCATCGCAATGTGAGCGTGACCATGGCAACTGTTATTTTTTGTTTAGGTGCAATTTATGTGACTCTCGGGATTTATGGACTGACACTGATCTTCAAGGGGTTGAAAACCATTAGGCGACGCTCAACTCCACTCGGGTTTCTCCACCTTGTCACAGGTGTATTAGCATCGGGTCCGTGGTTAATCCCAATGCTATGGGATATGCCGTTGGATTGGCGGCTCTATTTCACACCCATCGTGAGCGTCATTGTGCATTTTCTAATTATCCAAATGGTCAAAACACGATTGAATTGGGTTAGGTGAGCAAGGCTTTTTCTATGTCTGGTCTGGGTAAGGGTGTATAAAAGCCAAAGGGTCCTTCATGTGATAATCTATAGATGCTAGTCAAGCTGGATGGTGCTTGGATGAATTCGAGGGAGGGAGTGTGTGATGACGATCGATGTGAATGCCACGGTAACCGATGCCGTCGTCGACCAATATTGGGAACGGGGTTACTGGATCAGTCCTCAACTCTTCAGTGATGAACACCTTCGACATCTCTGCGAAGCCCACCAGCGTTTCTGGGCCAATGATCGTGACCGCTCGATTCCGTCTCAATATGGTCTCAAGAGCTATGAGCCGGACACACCGCAAGTCCGACAAGTGTGTAATGGTTTCTGGGTGAACGACGAGTTTTGTGCCGCTGTGACCAGTCCCATTCTTGGCGAGATCGGTGCACGGCTGATGAAGGTTGACAGCGTTCGGCTATGGCATGATCAGGTGCTTTACAAGCCGGGGATTGGTCCCGATGGTACCTCTGAGGCAGGCAATATTGGCTGGCATCAAGATTATGCTTTCTGGTAGGTTGCCGGTACCACCAACATGTGCACGGCATGGATCGCCTTGCAGGATACGGATTTAACGAATGGTGGGATGCGGACGATCGTGGGGTCTCACCGCTGGGGCTTGGTCAACGAGAGCGACGCCTTTTTCGACCCCGATCTCGAGCGTCTGGCGACGAAGTTCGCGACTGAGGGCAACGGTCAGTGGCTCGATGAACCCTGTGTAAGGCATTGTCAAGTTATGGACAAAAGTTGGTAATCATGTGATGATGCAATGATGAAAATTCCAAAGAGCCTCTTCAAAAAGCATCGTTTCCCTATCGACATCATTCAATATGCAGTCTGGTTGTATTTCGTATTTCCGCTAAGTTTTCGTGATGTTGAACTAATGTTATATCAGCGTGGGATTGTCGTGAGCCATGAGACCATTCGGAACTGGTGCTACAAATTTGGACCGTATTTTGCTCAACAAGTGTTGCGTAAACGGCGCACAGCCAGCCACAGACAAGTGGCACTTGGATGAAGTGTTCATAACGATCAATGATCAACGACATTATCTGTGGAGAGCGGTCGATAGTGACGGACTAGTACTCGATATGTTGATGCAGACTCGGCGCAATGCCAAAGCTACCAAACGGTTCTTCGAAGGTGTACTGGATTCCTCACGGTCTCGTCCTCGAGTGATTGTGACCGATGGACTTAGGAGCTACAACGTGATTTCGCGGGAGTTACTACCCGATGTGTCCCTTAGACGAAGCAACTATATGAACCATTATGCCGAGAACGCACACCAACCGACCCGACGCAGAGAACGGCGTATGCAACGTTTCAAGTCACCCGAGCAGGCTCAAGTATTTCTGTCCATCTTTGATATCATTTACCGCTACTTTCATCCGCCAAAACACAAACTGCAAGCCCACGATTATCGTCAACAACTTGACCGATGTTGCCATACTTGGTCTCAATTTATTGCATAAATATCAGTCTTCCATTTAGAATCTTGGCTTCCGATTGTTCGTTCGAGAATAACTTGACAATGCCCTACCTTATCCTTACTTAAGCGAATAAGATTAGACTACCTCATCACAATGACGACTTTTCCGAAGTGTTCATAGTCTTCGAGGAGGCGGTGTCCTTCATGAATCTCAGATAAGGGTAAGGTGGTATCGACAACTGGTTTGAGATGCCCTTGCTCGACTAAATCAAGGACACACATCAGGTCGTGGATTGTGCCACCATTCGAGCCAAGGATCCTGAGTTGGCGGTGGTAGATTTGGGGGATTTCCATTGTGAAGGATGTGCCGGAGTGTGAGCCACACGGAACCAGCCTGCCATTGCGTGCGAGGACTTTGAGTGCGTTTGCCCATGTTGCGGAGCCGACATTATCTTGCACAATATCGACTCCGCGTTCATTGGTTGCGTCTAGTATCTGTTGTACCCAATCTGCATCTCGGTAATTGAAGACTTGGTGTGCGCCGAGTGCTTTGGCTTTGTCTGCTTTTTCCAATGTGGAGGTCGTCGCAAAGACTGTGGCACCGGCTTGTCTGGCGATTTGTATCCCCAGCGATGCAACCCCGCCACCTGCACCCAGTATCAGTGCAATCTCACCGGGACGCAATTTGCCAATGGAGATAAGCATGTGCCATGCGGTCTTACCAACGATAGGTATAGCAGCCGCTTCAACAAAAGACAGGTTTTGTGGCTTAGGGAGTAAATTATCAGCCGGAACAACTGTGTATTCTGCCATGCCACCGTCGATGTGTTCCCCGATGATTTGGTGCTTGGGACAAGTTGTTGGTTCACCACGACGACAGAATTCGCAGACCCCGCAAGTCACAAGCGGGTAGACAAGGACTTTATCCCCAACCTGCCAATCGGACACGCCCTCGCCAATCGAATCAATTGTTCCAGCAATGTCACCTCCGCCGATAAGCGGGAGTGGAATTTCACCGAATTTTGGTCCACGACGGATGCCGACATCCAGCCAATTGAGGGCGCAAGCCTGAACTTTGATTCGTACCTCACCATAGCTGGGTTGCGGGATGGGAATCGTTTCGAGTTGGATGGAATCACGTTCACCGTGTTCACGAAGAACCGCCGCTTGCATTGTGGACATTAAATATTCACCTTTGCGAGTTCGTTGAGTTTGGGTGAATTGGCTTGCTCACCATAGAGATGGCACAAAACATCGTGGCGTTCTGCCTCTTCCACGCGAGGCGGGAAGATATTGAGGCAGGCTTCCATCGCTTCGGGGCAGCGTTCTGCAAAGGGGCAACCAGGATACAATTCAGTGGGGCGCGGAATCCCTTCACGAATGCGTAGCGGTGGATTGGGAAGTGTCGGGTCGGGGACCGGAACAGCTGAAATCAGGGCTTGAGTATAAGGATGTTTGGGATTATTGATAACTTCATCGCTCGGTCCCATCTCTACAATATGCCCCAAGTACATCACCGCAATGCGATCACAAGTGTATTGCAACAACGACAAATCATGCGAGATATAGACAGTCGTCAGTCCCATCTCTTTCGCGAGGTCTTTCATCGTATTGAGAATGCCGGCACGGACAGACACATCCAACATCGAGACTGGTTCATCGGCAACGAGGAAATCCGGTTGCAAGACGAGCGCGCGGGCGAGGACGACTCGTTGTAATTGTCCGCCAGAGAGTTGATGCGGATACTTATCAAGGAAGTTTTCAGGCGGACGTAGATTCACACGGTCTAAAGTGGCAACGATGCGTTGATAACGTTCTTGCTCATTCGTCCAGCCGTGGATGATGAGGGGTTCAGACAATGAGCGATACAAGGTGAAGCGAGAGTTAAGGGCTTCAAAGGGGTTCTGGAACATCAATTGCACCCGACGGCGGAAGGTCTGCGTGCTAGCTTTGGAGAGGTGCTTGATGTCTTCCCCATCGAAGCGTATTGCACCGTCACTGGCATCGAGCAATTTGACAAGGAGTTTGCCTGTTGTGGTCTTCCCACAGCCAGATTCACCCGCCAAACCTAGGCTTTCTCCGGGGCGTAATTTGACAGAAATGTCATTCACAGCATAGACAGTCTGAGCTTTTTCGCCACGTACCAAGCCAGCTAATCCCCCCCCGATATGGAATCGTTTAGAGACTTTGTGGATGTTCACAAGTTCATCATCCGATTGGGGACTGTGCTTCTCTTTGTCGGTGACGAGTGCATGTCCATTCTCTCCATAAGTTTGACGTGCGGCTTCCGTCTCGAGCCAGCGTTGAGGATTTTTAGCTTCTTGGCGAATCGTCTCCATCTCACTCGTGCGTAAGCAAGCGGCACGATGATTGTCTGTTATGGTTTCCATTGTCGGGGCGATTTCTTTACAATCCGGCAAGACAAAGGGACAGCGTTCAGCAAATCGGCAGGCGGCAGGTGGATGATGCAAATCAGGCGGATAGCCTTCGATGGAGACGAGAATGTCTTTAGGATTCACCAGATTGGGAAAGGCTTGTTGCAATCCCAGACTATAAGGATGATAGGGCGAGGCGAAGAAGGTTTCGACATCGCATTGTTCAATGATTTGTCCCGCGTACATCACGGCAACGGAATCACAGGCTTGAGCGACAACAGAAATATCGTGCGTGGATAAGATAACCGTCAGATTTAGCTCAGCTTCGAGACGTTCTAGCACTTCAAGGATTTGGTGTTGAACAATAACATCCAGTGCCGTTAGCGGTTCATCCGCCAGCAGAATCGTTGGTTCAAGGGCAAGTGCCATCGCAATCACCGCGCGCTGTTTCATCCCACCCGAAAATTCGTGAGGGTAGTTTTTGAGTCGGCTGGGATTCAGTCCGACCATTTCAAAGAGTTCATAGGCGCGTTTGTGAGCATGTTTTTTGTCCATCTTGCCACGGATGGTCATAATGTCTTCGAGTTGTTTGCCGACTCGCTGAACGGGGTCAAGCGAATCCATTGACGCTTGGGGTACGGTAGCGATTTCTGTCCACAGCAGTTCACGTCGTTGTCTCGGTGACAATTGTAAGAGGTCACGCCCCTTAAAAATAATTTCACCGGAGGTCACTTCTCCATTTAGTGGTAAGACACCGACAAGCGCGCGCAGAAGGGTACTCTTACCACAACCCGATTCGCCAATGACACCCAGATGTTGAGCCGTATCGACATCAAACGAGACGCTATCAACAGCATGAACCGTCCCGCGCTGGGTATAATAAGCGACATTGAGATTGCGAACTTCTAGGAGTGCCATGTTACTCTGTCTCCTTATTTAATGCCGACGCAAACGGGGGAACAGAACTTCTTCATAACCACGTCCGATGAAAAAGCCCGCCATCACAGTGAGCATGATGCAGATTCCGGGTGGACCAAACCAATAGAAAGCGCCTCGAGAGAGGGCTTGGGAGGCAAAGGCATCTTGGAGCATGAAACCCCAACTGACCACATCTGGGTCACCAAAGCCCAAGAAACTGACGCTGGCTTCTGTAAGGATTGCCCAACCGATAGCGAGTGAACCATACAAAAAGGACAAGGGTAGAATGCTCGGTGTGATGTAGATGAAGATAATTCGCAGATTGCTTGCACCAGAAATCTTCGCCGCGCTGACAAAAGATTGTTCTCGAATGACAAGCACTTGAGAGCGAATCACGCGCGCCGTATCCCGCCAGAGCAAGAACGCCATCGCAAAAACGACATTCCATATATTGGGTTCCATAAACGCCGCCAGAACGATGATGAAGGGCAAGAAGGGAATCCCGAAGGCAATATCAGCGAGTGCCATCAGTAGCGAATCAATGATAGTTCCGCCGAAATAGCCCGCGATGAGTCCCACGATTGTGCCGATAATCGCCACGGCAATTGCCGCGGAGAATCCAACGACCAACGCCGTGCGTGACCCATAGACCAATTGAGAGAAAATGTCGCGTCCGAGATTGGTTGTCCCAAGTAAAAACTCTGCGGATGGTTTTTCATTTGAGAGCCAAAAGCCATCTTCTTCAATGACTTCAAGTTCACCATAGGGCGCGATGACATCCGCAAAAACGGCGACAAAGAAGAAGAAGAGCAGGATTATTAGCCCGACGAGTGCCAAGCGGTCCCGACGGAAGACTTCGGCATTGGTCTGCATGAATTGGGTGAAAAAGGACTTTTGCTTAATCTCATGCGCGGTGAATGTTTCGTTTCGTGGGTCGATAGTGGAGCGTAAATCCATGATACGCCTCCTTAAGATACTCGTGCTTGGTCGGATGAGCCAATGCGGGGGTCTAGGAAGCCATACATGACATCGGCAATAAAATTAAGGAGAACCGTAATGGCGGCGATGATAAAAAATGCGCCTTGAGCAAGAGGATAGTCGGCAGTGTTGACGGCGCGGACAAGGGTACGTCCGACACCGGGCCACGCGAAGACATTTTCAATCAGGACATTGCCTGCAATCGAATAGCCAATCCCCAAAGTGAAGGCAGTGAGTACAGGTAGCAACGCATTCCGCGCGGCTTTACGGATCATCAGGCGACGTTCAGAAAAGCCGGCTAGCCGTCCCATCGTGATAAAGTCTTGATCCATCACTTCGAGCATGTTGGAGCGCATCAACAATAAAGGCAAGCCATGTAAGTAAAGCGCGAGAGTAAGGGTTGGCAATATCATATGTCGCCAAAACTGCGGTGATAATAACTTTTCGATTTCGTTATCGAAGATGGTTCCAGCAGGGGCTGTTCCAGACGAAGGCAACCAACGTAATTCAAAGGCAAAGATGGCTAAGAGAATCATCCCCACCCAAAACTCCGGTGCGGCACGTGTCATCAAGGTGAAAATAATGCCACCTTTTTCAACCTTGCTTCCACGACGTGCGGCTAAGAAAATACCTGCGATTGTGCCGTAGAGATAGGCAAGGATAAGGGCAGTTACTGTCAAATAAAGGGTGTTGGGTAGCACTTCAATCAGTTGTTCGAGGACAGGTCCGCCACGATGGAAAGAATCGCCAAAATCCCCGCGTAATAAATTGCCTAAATAAATGAAATATTGTTCATGTAAGGGGCGGTCTAAGCCAAAGCGTGCCAGTAATTGCGCTTCTTGTTCGGCGGTGAAGGTGGTGTCAATATAAGCGGTGAGAGGATTGCCGGGCGCAAGGCGAAAGAGCAAAAAGAGAATGGTCACAATCACCCACAGCACAAGAATACTGCGAATGAAGCGTCCGCCGATATAAAGCCAAATGCCACGTTGCATAATCTCCCCCTTTGTTAGAGGTAGAGAGCCATAACATGATGACTCTCCTGATAGTCGTAATAGAAGTAGGGGCGGTTCGTGAACCGCCCTTACAAGAGTTTAACCAGCGGGGTAATGCAGGACACCTGCGTCGTCCCAAACAAAGCCAGCTGCTTCCAGATGTCCGCGTGCTGCATCAATATCAAAGGCATATTGTGGCAACTCTGGATTGTGCCAGTAGTCAATAGCAACCGAGACATAGGAGTCAGCCGATGCGCCAAAACCCTTGAAGATGTTGCGGATGATGGATTCTTTCGGCATCACCTGTGCTACTGCTTGACGAAGGGTCACATTGTCAAAAGGTGCAAAGCGGGTGTTAAAGCCGAAGAAGCGGAAGCCCAAGTCGGGACTAGCGAAAAGTTCAATAGCGGGATCACCATCTGCAATTTCTGTGAGGATGGAGGAATCGCCCTCGAATTCACGCACGAAGTTCAGTTCACCGGTTTGGATTTGACCCAAGATAGCTTCCTGATTCGGCAGAATACGCATGATAAAGCGACTTGCATTCGGTGCTGAGAAGTGGTCCGAGTAGGCTTCTAGGATAGCGATTTCACCTTCTTGCCAATCGACATAACGGAAGGGACCGGAGCCAATCTTGGTCAGTGCGTCATTGTCGGTCAGGCTTTCTGCGTTGGCATCTTCTTGAGTTATTAGGTCATCGATGATGGGTTCCCAGATATGTTTTGGGATGATATTAACCTTCGCTAGTGAAGCTGTTTCAAACGCCACCCATGGCTCGTTCAACGTGAAACGGAGGCTCAATTCATCGATGACTTCCGTTTCCACGATACGACGGGTGAAGGGCGCATACATCGGCGATTCATCCGTATTGGGAACCGCGAATGAGTAAGCGACATCTTCTGCGGTGACTGGCTCACCGTCATGCCATGTCATACCTTCACGCAGGGTAATCAATACCGTTGTATCGTCTTCCCAAACAACCGATTCTGCCGCCCAAGGTTGGGTCAAGCCATCCGGACCAATCCGCATCACACGATCCCAAATCAGTTCAGTCAAGCGGGAGGGGGCATCACCAGAGATATACAGTGGGTTGATTGCGAGTAGGTCATCGCCAGTATTTGTCAGAATGTCTGCTTGGTCGCCTACAGGTGTCAAGCCAATCCAAGTCCAGAAGTTTTGTACGCCAATGCCTTGTGCGTCAACAATCGAAGCTGGGTCCCAAACGTCAGTACGGATGAGTTGTGGGATGCTAGGATGAGCCACATAGACATAGGGAACATCTTCAGCAACGAGTGCTTGTGCTTGATAAATCAAGTCCCGGCGGGCTTCAGAGTCGGTTTCAGCACGTTGGGCTTCAGCAAGAGCATCGTAGTCAGGATTATTGTAACCGACAAAGTTGTAGCCTTGTTCCGCTGTGGAGGAATGGAACAGATTGAAGACGAATTCATCTGGGTCCATCCGTTCTGGACGGGCAACCATCCGCCACGCGGTCATTTGCCAGCCATCACCACCAAAGGCTTCTGGCTCATTGAGACGATTAAACCAAACAATATTGGAGTAGGTTGCCCAAGGTACAGCTTTATGTTCAACGTTCATGCCTAGTTCACGCATATTTTGAACCAACAAGCGGGTCGATTCAAATTCAATCGGGTCTTCTGCTTGAGTGTTGGAGAGGACGATAACCATCTCAACCGGGTCACCCATGTCTTGCGCCGAGACGATACCCAAACTCATCACGAGAACGAGGACCATCAAGGTTGAAAGGAGTACTTTCTGAAATTTCATAGCATTTTACCTCATCTACTTAAATATACTTTATGGAGCAGAACAGTTTGCGTTTCTTCGATAATGCACCTCCTTACAGCGTTGCAAACTTGTCGATGATCGTAGCAATATGCTCAATCCCTAAATAATAATCTTCCACCCGAATGTTTTCGTTGGGGGCATGATTGCGTGAATTCTCATTACCGACACCAATCGACACCGCAGGGATTCCGAACTTTTGGCACAACGGGTACATCGGACCACTGCCGGGTGAGGTGGGATAGACTATCGGGTACTGTCCATATACAGTCTCCGATGTCTCGGCAACGAGCTTGGCAAAGGTATGGTCGGTTGGGGTTCGTGCCGGATGTTCGGCGGCGAGGCATTTCACTTCAATATCCCCGAAACCATGTGTCTCTAAATGCTTCACAAGGAGTTCATAAATCTCATGCGGGTCTTGGTTATTAACCAGCCGGAAATCAATTTTCACACCCGCTTCATGGGGCAACACCGTCTTCACACCATCGTCGGTATAACCTGACCATATGCCACAGATATTGCAGGTGGGTTGGAAGACGTATTGCTCCAACAAGGCTTGTCCACTGAGGTTATTGATATAAGCCTCAATGCCGAGTTGGTCTTTTCGTCCTGCTTCATCAAAGGGCATCTGACTGAGAGCTTCAAGGTCAGATGGGGTGGGTGCGAGAACCTTATCATAGAAGCCATCAATCAAGATTCGCTCATTGGAATCTTTTAGGCTTTGGAGAGCACGGAGTAAATGCCAAGCTGGACTCGGTACTACCGCCGCCCATGCCGAATGCAGATCGACATTGGCTATCTTCGCAGTGAGTTCGACGTATAGGATGCCTTTCACACCCAGATAGACTTCCCGCCGTCCGGTGACATCACAATAGCCCGCTTCCCAAATGCAAGCATCAGCTTGGATGATATCCTGATGTTCTTCAGCAAAGTCAGTGAGATTAGGACTCCCGATTTCTTCCTCGCCCTCAAAGATGAACTTGAGATTGATAGGCAATTCATCTCTAGCACGAGTATAGGAATCTACTGCCGCCAAACGTGCCACCAGATTGCCTTTGTTATCAGAGACTCCCCGTGCATAAAACACGCCATCCCGAATCACCGGCTCAAAGGGATCGGAGTCCCATAATTTCAGTGGGTCAGGAGGTTGCACGTCATAATGATCGTAAAAGGAAAGCGTCTTATTCGACTTGCCCTTGAGTTCACCAAAGACCACGGGATAGCCCGCCGTTGGAATCTGCTGGACAGATGCGCCGATACCCTTGAGCAGGTCTTCGACCATCTGTGCCGTTTCCCTCATGCCGATGTTTTGCGCGGCAATCGAGGGTTGGCGACAGAGGTCAATCAACCAATTCAAATAGGTCTCTTTGCGGGAGTTGAGGACGGCTTTCACATCATCCATCAGCGTGTTCCGTTGACCGCCTTCCCACCTTTATACACGGTATCGATGTGTCGTGTATTAGAGATGTTGACTAAGGGGTCAGCATCCAAGACGACCAAATCTGCCAACTTACCTGCTTCGAGTGTGCCAATCTCATCCGCCATACGCAGGACTTTCGCGTTGTTTTTCGTGGCGATGGTCAAGGCTTCCAACGGCGTGAAGTCATATTCGACCAGCATCTCAAGCTCACGTTGCATACTATAATGATGCGGAGCAAGTGCATTACCACCTGCATCTGTGCCTATACCGATGAATACGCCTTTTTGTCGGGCGATGACGATGGACTTCTGCACATCCTCGCGGACTTTGGCAAAAATCGGAGAGAGTCGTTCCAACTCCGCTTCTTGACCATCGGGGATATTATTTGGATCAGGGTTGGCAACACTTAGGGTTAACACCATCTCCGTGCCATTGTCTGCCATCATCGTGGCGGTTTCATCATCCAGATAGGTGCAATGTTCAATTGAATCAATACCAGCTAGCACCGAGTTCTTAATCCCACCTGTTCCATGACAATGTGCCGCCACGGTTTTGTTTTGCATATGGGTGACTTCCACCGCCGCTTGCATTTCCTCAACAGTGAGTTGACTCGCCATCACATCTTGTCCGGGAGTCGCCGCGCCACCGGTTGCCATGACCTTGATGACATCCGCGCCTGCTTTGAGTTGTTCCCGTGCCGCTTTACGAATCTCATCGGGACCATCCGCTTCCCGTGCGATGAAGTGAGCATGTCCACCCGTCATAGCGATGATACGTCCTGATACTTTCATACGCGGTCCGACGATAAAGCCTTTGTTGATGCCTTCTCGGAGCGACATCTCTAAATAGTAATGCCCACCAATATCTCGTACGGTGGTTGTCCCTGTGGCGAGTGTTTTACGGAGAGTCTCAACAGCTTCCATAAGCAAGTAATCGCGGTCACGCTCAATCGAGACCAAGACGCTCTCCTTACCATTCCAGCAGACATGCACATGCGCGTCAATCAAGCCGGGGATGATGAATTTGCCTGTGACATCGATTTGAGGGATGTCGCCAAGTGAATATGGAAGGGCATGTGGAAACCCAGCATAGTTGATGCGCCCGTCTTTAATATGCACAACGGAACCCGGAATCGGGTCAGCTCCTGTGCCATCAATCAGTGTCGCACCTGCGAGAACAAAGTTCATCGTATGTTCCTATGAAAAGAGCAATTCGGCAGCAGAAGCGACTTTGCCCGTAGCGAGTTTCGGCGGTGGCATATACGCCCGTTTGGAATGGCTGAGTCCCGCTCCAACCGTGGCTTCGGCAAATTTCAAGCTGACCTTCGCGGGATTGAGGAAGGGAACACCCAGTACCTCGCCAGCTTCTTCCGCAATTTCGAGGAAGCCCATGCTCATACAACCGACAATCAGTGTATCAGTCCGTTCATTCTGGATCGCCAAGCGTCCTTGCTCAATCGTGGCATCCACAGACCGAGTGCGGTCATGAGCGAGTTCCAATACAGGGATACCCACTACACGCACACTTGCCAGTTTTTCCCCGACACCCACATTGCGGATTTGCTTTTCTGTCGCGGCGATGATGCTGTTTGTAATGGTAATTATTGTGAATTTGTGTCCCAGTGATGCCGCCATCAATGCCGTTGCTTCGCCGGGTCCAATCACCGGAATCGTCAGGACTTCGCGTAGCGCATCCAA
>JANQRM010000696.1 GCA_028284565.1 Anaerolineae bacterium
TCGCCGAAGCCCAAACCGAAGGACTCGAAATCCCCTTTTAAGCGGGCAAAGTCTTCCCGCATCCAACCCTCTTTGCCCTGATAGGAAATCTTAATCCAATTAAAGGGGTCGCCTGTGGTCTCGCTGGGTTTGGCATCAAGGATGCTGGCTTCTGCGCGGAAGGGAATGCGGAAGACAGGTGGATTGTGATGTGTCCCTGCGCCGGGACGAACATTCACACCTGTTTTGCCCATCGCAATGACCATGCCGGGTCCGTCATCTGTTTCTATAGTGATTGGAGAGACTGCTTCGGTAGTAGACGTAGACGTCGGTGGCGCAACGACAACGGGAATGGTGCTGGTGGTTGTCGCCATTGTGACGGGGACTGTAGAAGTTGAACGCACTCCAACCGCTAGAGTCTCTTCGCCATGACGGATGAATTCTTGTCGGACGAGGTTGAAGGCAACCATCGAGGTTGACACAATGCCATATCCACTGGCTGTTCCATCGCCTCGCACTTCGATAAGGTCATCGCGGACGAAACCTGTTTGTCTGTTGGGAAACACAAGGCGAAACCATTGATAGGTCTTGCCTGCCATGCCCCGCGCTTCGTCGTCTGGCATGACTTCAAGGATTTGAAGGTTGTCCAACCCCACTGGGGCTTTAAATACCATGTCTTTGTTCGTGCCGGGACCGGAACGCACATTGACTTCGGTAATTGACGGGATATGGGGTAAGCCGATGATGCGAGCGACAAAAGGCTGAGTTGACATAACAAACGCTTTCAGTGTGGACGGAACGCTATGAAGATGATACACCGTTTTGTGTTATCTGGACAAATGCCTCCCGAATATTTTGAACCGCCAGTGCGTGTAGACACGGCACGACAGACACGGAGGATGCAGTGTAATTAATATATTCAAGGTAGAGATTCCCAGAGATAAGTTTCCAGATAATTTAGTCGAATGGTGTGCATCAAGTCAGTATCTTTAAGTAGAAGTTGACGACAGATTGCTAAAGTGAAGCTGACAACTTCTAATTGAATTTCGGTAATAAAAGGTCGTTCAAGTACCAATAATATCATTCTCAAACGTTCTTCTGCATCCAAGAAATCCAATGAGGATTCATGGGTGTCTTTCAAAATTGAGCCTGCCTCGTCTTCTATCTGCACTTTGTATCGAGATGCAATTCCGATTTTAAATCGAGATGCTTGTTTGGGTTTCTCCTCAATAATGACAGCATTTCCGTGCGGTGTATCCGTCTCGAAGCGATTTTGGCTATTCTCCCAGTCGAAAGCCCATGACTTCCAATCTTTCGTTGGTAACTGATGTGGGATTTGATTTTCACCCAACACCCAGCGTTTAAGATTGGCAATTCTTGCATGATGAAATGGTCGCTTCGTATCTGTTAGAAGTGATAGGCATAATTCAAGCGTCTCAATTTGCCTCTGATGAAATATATTGTCACCATCCACCCTATCTAATTCAATCAGATTTACACTAATCCATGCTTCAACTGTCTCAAACTCATCTAAACCAGAAATTTGGGCGATTGTCTCTTCCTTAAGTGATTTGATTTCTGCATTGTAAATTGTCGCACTCTTAAAGTTCTCTTCGGTGATGATGGCTCTCCCTGCCTGAAAGTCGGCAGTGTATTGATGGTTATGGTATCGCCAATCAAAGTTATTCATCGTCTTCAATGTTTGCTTTTTGTTTGATTTTCATTGGCGAAGATTTTTACCGCCGGCGGTTGCAACAATGTTCTCGCCGGGTGGCGGTTAAAAGTTTGTTTTGAGTTTAGATTAGATTTCAGACATCAGATTTTAGACATTCGATTGTTTGCTCTCGGCTGTCTAAAAGTCTGTTTTCAGGACTGGTAAGATGCAATGGTTGTTATTAGGGTATCACAAAATGAGGCCAAAGTGGGATGCATTTGGCTATGCATTTTCTAACCGTCTTCATACCTTAATATTGGATGCAGATTGCTATGTAACTGATACACCGTTTTGTGTTATCTGGACAAATGGAAGTTAATGATTGAACCTTCAAGTCAAAGGGATTCAATGTAAAACTTCCCCAAGATAATTTGTAATGTCCACCCACATCGAGTTCTCTGAACTAATGATGCTAAAAACAGATCGAATTCTACTGACCTATACAGAACCTCGTTAAGGTTCTGGCATAGTAAAATGCTTTCGCAGAACCAGTCGAGCTAGGCCAGTAGAATTGCCACAGCATGCAATGTGCAAGTACAGGTCGAAAACAGAATTCCCTTTAGCAACCCGATTCGGAATCGCCATCTGCCGCACTCGTCTGGCACGAGTCACCAACGTCACCAGAACCTGCTGCGGCACTTTCTGTACCTCCGGAAATGGTATCTACATCACCGTCATCGGTGTTTACATCATCATTCTGGTTGATGGTATCACCCATATTTGCGCTACTACTGCCTGCTAATTCATCATTGCAGTTTGAGCCGGTACAAGCTTCATCGCCACCGTTAATGTCATCAGCACCGTCCCCACCATCAATGACATCGCCCATGTTGGATGCTCCGTTGTTGTCAGCTGCGTTGCAATATGCTGCGCCACTACAGGATTCGTCGCCACCTTCAATAATGTCATCACCTGCTCCACCGTCGATGGTATCACCCATGTTGCTGTCACCCCAAGCAGCATTGCAGGCACGACCAGAGCAGGTTTCATTCCCACCATAGATCGTATCATCACCATCGCCACCATCAATGGTATCACCCATATTCGACTCATCACCAACATAAGACAAGTTACACTGATTTCCTGTGCAGGTTTCATTCCCACCATAGATCGTATCATCACCATCGCCACCATTAATGGTATCGCCCAGACTACCATCGGTATTGCATTCGCGCCCCGAACAAGACTCATCGCCACCATAGATCGTATCATCACCATCCTCGCCGGAAATTGAGTCATTACCTCCGTAGCCATAGATCGTATCATCGCCCGAACTGCCAATAATGATGTTATCGTTGCCGTTACCATGAATAATAAGGATGTAATCACCAGAGGTATCGATGCCAAGCCCTGCCGCGTCTGTACCATAATCAAAGTTGTCACTCGCTACAGTGTAATCTGCTCCTGTGAAAGAACTGCCTTGCAAGGCAATTGTGATGGTCATAGGACCTGCTGGCGTATTAAAAGTAATGGTGGTTGTTTCACCCTCGGTAACAAGTTGACAACCTCCGCCGTATTCCGCTGGAACTTGGCAGGGAGAGATATCAAGTTCGGTGACACGTTGCCAGTACCAGCCTGCAGTGTACATCCATACAGTTGTATCATCTTCCCCTGTATTACAGCGTCCATCACCCCAGATGTTATCGACATCACACCAGTTGGATGTGTCAGTCTGAAAAGTCTCTGGATTGGAAATATAGTTACCGTCCTGAGCGAAACTGCTTCCGGTTAACCCAAAGATTGATAGCACTATGACAAGAGCAGTGAGTGTGTGGAATATATTCTTCATGACTGTTGCTCCCTAGCCATTCTATGTAATCTTACGTAGTATAGCTGGCATCTAGGGATTAAAGCGTAAAGAAAGTTCAACAAGCTTGTAAAACAATGGGATAATAGTTTGGCTAGCTAAAGTATGTTCTAAAATTCTTTTCGGTGATGATGGCTCTCCCTGCCAGAAAGTCGGCAGAGTATTGATGGTTATGGTATTATTGCCAATCGAATGTATGCATTAACTTCACGGTTTATTTTTGGCTTGAATTCCATTAGTGCAGATTTTTACCGTCCCGCGGATACTATATGTTTTCGACGGTTGACAGGCACGTTCCCGTCGTTGCAACGGTTAAAGTTAGAATTGAGTTTAATTTAGATTTCAGATGGTAGATTTTAGACATCAGATTTTTGGCGACTTAGCAATTCAGTTGGTTAGCATTTCAGCAAGTTAGCTATTAGGATTGAAATTTTCAAAACATATGTTCTTTCTATTGTATCATAAAATGAAGTGGTTTTGTGATGCAAATGGCTATGCACTTGGTGCGCGTAGACACTGCACTCTGCTATGCATTAGCATCAAATAGAACATGAATGCCCTATTCCAAGTATTGTGGTTATGAACTGGATGTCTCGCTAAAGTCGAGTGTGAACATCAGATACCTGTGGGAATAAAAAATGGGTTCGGTGGGTTCTACAATCACCCCTTGTTCTTCAAAAAACGTTATGAAATCTCTCTGAGTTGTCTTGCCTATGCCTGTTATCTGAATATAGGTCACGAGTTGATTGTCGATTTGTGGACTCCAGTTATCAAAGGAGTCAATTAATCCATCGACTGATCCAACAAGTACCTGAAGCGAAGAGTCTAACTCGGCAATGACTTGCAACAATTCTCCGCGACTCGTATGGTCTATGATGAGATAATCGTGAGGTATTTGTGTGGTTTGTTGACGTTGGTGAGTCAATTGGAAGTTGAGGAAAAACAGTTGAGGAATCAATTGTAATAGGAAAAATACAATCAGTATCCATTGGGTGCGGGGTTGTTTATACGCGAAGCATATCACGATGAAGAAAACAAGAAAAACCCAGCCGGAGCTTAGATAGCGCGCGTTCATGGCATGATTGGGGGCTATTCGTAGCAAGTAAAAGATAAGGGTCACGCCGAGCGTACTGATTAACATCCCAAACAGAAAGATGTGTTTTGAATAGGTCTCCAAGTGGTTTTTACTTGAGAGCAAGTGCTTTATATTTAGCTGTGGGAGTGACCTTGCTAGCCGATACAAGAGCAAGAGACCTAGCCCACCAAAAAACACGATATAAAACTTTTGTAAGATGTCAAACCCATTGTCTTGGATGATAGGTGACTCTGGTGGGGCTTGTTCATTAATGTCAAAGATCAACACTTGCCAGCCATCGTGATTTGACCATGGCAACTTTGCTTGGAACCAAACTTCATTGAGGCGATCGGTCACCGTGTCGGTTTGGCTCTGCACATAGTCAAGACTGGAAGCATAATTAAGATAGGGGTCTAAGGTATAGGGATTGAGAAGCAGTGCGATGACAAGCGATAGCACAATAAACATCGTTAGCTTGCGTATCAAATGCCAATTGTTGAGCCGATGCTTAAGTATAACTAGCAATATTCCCATTAGGATCATAAAGGGAAAATAGTAGTGCGATAACAAGCCACCGACCACAGTGAATCCCAACAGGAGCCAATCTCTGGTCGAGGTTTTTGTTATTTTTCGATATGTGATGCGATAGAGTTGGATGGCAAAAAACAAGGCAAAGAGTGTAAATAAGGTATAGTGTCGTGCGATTAAGCTCGTTGCAATTGCTGTGGGACTCAGTAGCCAATAGGCGCTCACAAACAATGCTAAGTCGTTCCGTTCAAACAATAAACGCGCGAAATAAAATAAGCCACCTGCAATGAGGATGTCGAGAAACAGATTAATTAGGGGTCCTGTTTGGAAGTGGTTGATTCCGAACAGAACTCCCCATGTATGTAACATCCAATAGTGAAGCGGCGGGTGAAAATCATATTGTCCCAAATCTTCCGCAATTCTGCTGTAGACAAACCGATCTTCAATTTTAATAAACCGTTGCCAATCGGCTACGGATGCCCATGTTTGTGCCGGTTCTCGCAGTTCGTCCCAGACGAGCGCATATTCGCCTTGATGCCCGGTTGCGGCAAGGTAGGTAATCGCCTCATCGAATTCGATGAACTTGTTGTTTGAGATACTTTCTAGGCGAAGTAGAACGCCGACCCCAATACCTAAGAGTAACACAAAGATTGTTAACCTATGAAACCACAGCTTGATGATATTTACCCTTTATTTGATTGGTTATGTTGGACTGTAATAGGAGGTGAAATGATATTGGAAGGATGACAATTTATTGGCGCATCTTAGCAGTCGATATTTGTTATTGTCAATCCTGATGCGTATCTGCTTAGCCAATGCTTATATTATTGAGCGATTATAGAACGTGTTTGACCTATAGATTTGGAGCATGCGAGTCTATAGTTTGTGGCAGAAATGTTGTTGTCAGTGAAGGTTGATTGAATTTGAAGCAGAATGTCCTCATCGTCCTCGCCTTGATACCCCTGTGTTTGCCAGCAATCCAACCCTTTACGTTGGGCGAAATGCCGGAGACCGCGGACGGGATGTTGCAGTTGCAACGGGTGGTGGTGGCGAATCATTCGTTGCATGTTGACCACCCGTTGTGGGCACGGTATTCATCAGGCTTGGCATTTGGCTATGGCGCACCCCTCTTTAACTATTTTCCGCCCACTTCATATTATTTGCCAGGTTGGTTGCATACGTTTGGCATGACTTTCCAGCAAGCGTGGTTGTGGAGCATGGCACTGTATACCATGATGGGTGCAGGTGGTGCGTTTTTGCTGGGTCGTGTGTGGTCGAATGTGTCAGGTGGATTTGTGACGGCGGTTGCCTATGTGTATGCGCCGTATTGGTTGTTCGATACGGTGTCACGGGGAGCTTTGGCGGAAGTAGGTGCGTTGGCATTATTGCCGTTTGTCTTGTGGGGATTTACCCGCTTGGCATGGCATGGGAGACGGCGGGATTTTGTGCTGGCTGTGTGGATGTATGCACTATTCATCATTATGCACACGATTATGACCCTGCATGGAACACTGTTGTTGACTGGCTATTGCGTATTGCTCTTGTGGATGAGTCAAAAGCGAAGTGTCGTTTTTGGACAATCAGTTATCGCTGGTAGCTTGAGTTTGTTGATGACCGCGTTCTTCTGGTTGCCTGCGTTAACTGAAACGGATGCGATTCAGATTACAGCCATTACTGAGAATCTGTCCCATATTGATGTGACTCAGCATTTGCGCCCTTTGTCAGAGGTGCTAGCCCTTCCCTTTACAGCAGATACTTCACAACAGGCACAACCGATTCCGATTACCTTGCATTGGATTCAGTTAGTCGTGTCGGGTGTGGGACTTATGATTGCTATCTGGAAAAAGCTTCCGTTTCGGAGCGCATTTGTCTTTGGTTGGATAATGTTACTAATTGTAATGTTTCTTAATGCAGTAGGGTCAGCTTGGGTTTGGGAAACTGTCCCATTGATTGGCTACACGCAATTTGCGTGGCGGGTGTTGGGCATTGGGAGTCTGGTGCTGAGTTGGATGACGGGCTTAAGTGTTGCCCTCATATTGCCATCGCAACTCAGAATCCGTCACATTGCTGTTTTAAGCGGATTTGTTGTGATTTTGATGGTGTATGCCCTTCCTTGGGTCTATACGCTTTATCTGCCTCAATTTACGTTAAATGGCATTGTTGATGTGCAAGATTTTGAGCGTGAAACTGGGCAAGTCACGGCTTCGTCATATTCGGAGTATCTGCCTGTGTGGAATCAAGTTGAACTTGACCCCACTCGATTGCAAGACCGATTTGCTGAGGGTGATGTTATTCCTCGATTGTTGGAATCGGAAACAGTGCAAATTGAATCTGCTGAGTGGTTTGGGACAAGTGCAAATCTTACGATTCATGTTACAGAAGAATCCTCACTGATATTTGACTGGTTGTATGTGAATGGCTGGCAGGCAAGGTTGGATGGTGAAGTTGTATTAGTGTATCCAAAATCCCCTGAGGGCTTGGTCGCAGTCGATACGTTAGAAGGAACATATGTTCTTAACATCTGGCTTGCATCAACAGAAACACAGTCTCTAAGTCATATGCTGTCACTTGTTGGCATTATTGGATTTGTGGTGGTCTGGGCATTGAGGTCTTGGTTTGTGGCGGTTGATTCTGAAAATGGGATTAGCGATGAAGAAAACCATTCTGCGTTGCTTGTTGGGATGCTGTTGGTTGGTATTGGAGTCTTCTTGACCAAAGCTCTTATCGTTGACCAGACGCAGAATCCTATTCGTCGAGATAGCTTAGCAGAGGGTGTTATCGCTGGAGTCACTCAACCTCTGCAGGTGAACTTCGATAATCAAATCGCGTTACTTGGGGTAGATTTGCCTGCGGTTGCTAAGTCGGATTCGGTGTTGTCATTGTCTTTGTATTGGCAGGCAACTGATCAACTGGAAACGGATTATTCGAGCGTTTTTCATCTACGGGATATGGCTGGGAATATTATTGCTGAAGGTGGTTCGTTCACACCGGGCAATTTGGCAACGACGCATTGGCGCGAAGACTTTTATGTCGCAGAGGAATTGGATTTTGAGGTTCCACAGGGAATACCACCCGGAACATACACGCTGGATGTGGGGCTTTTTGATGCTGTGACGCAGACGCGATTGAATGTCATTAATGCACTTGGTAATCCCGTTGATGTGAAAGTGAAGCTTGGTACGATTGAGATAGCACGACCTGACAATATGCCCTCTTATGCTGTGAATGCGCTGAGAGTGGAACTTGTGAATCCCCTTCCTGAGCAAGCGATAGTTGGTGATGAATTGACTATCATCTGGCGATGGCAGATTGGCAATGCTGTGGATGAGGATTTGCGTGCACGCCTGATATGGTTGAATGATGAAGCTGTTTCGGCGATGACACCATTAGTCGAAGCGACGCTTGGGTATGTAACGAGTGAATGGGATACGGGTGACACATGGCTGGGACATCATCGGTTGTATGTGCCTGCTGATTTGGAAGCTGGTGTGTACGATGTTGGGATTCAAATCGCGGATGACAGTGGGAATGTTGTTGGTAATATACAAGATATACATATGATGCGAGTGTCTACCCCAGAGCGACATTATGAATTGCCAAAGCCTAAGTTTGAGGTCAATTTAGTTTGGGAGGATGGGATTCGAATGTTGGGATATGACATTGAAGAATCAGCGGATGTCGTTAGTACAATAACGCTATACTGGCAGACGGACGATATGATTTCGGAGAGTTTGCGGTTGTTTGTCCATGCATTGAATGCTGATGAACAGATACTTGCAGTGTCGGATGGTGTGCCTGTGGATTGGACACGTCCGACAACCAGTTGGGCAACCGGGGAAGTGATTGTCACGAAACATCGTTTTGAAGTGGGGTCAATGGAGGGATTTCGTGTTGGCTGGTATAACCCGCTGACAGAGGTACGAGTCCAACTGGATGAGTCGGACTCATTGTTGATTGAATTACCCTAAACGGCGTTTGATTTGGTCGAGCCAATTGATGACAATATCAACATCGTCGAGGAGTTGGTTCTTCCTGAATTCATCCGTGTGAACCACTTGGGTCCCCAATGCAGAGAGCCGTTTTAAGCTAGCTTTGACTTGGCTGTCAATGAGCTTTGAACCTTGTTGTTCGAGGATTTTTTCTGTTTTTGGGTCACGTACAATTGAACTAAAGTCATCATCTAAAGTTAGTGTACTAACGCTATATCCTTGAGATTCGGCATGTTGAACCGCCATGTAAATCAGACGTTTGGAATCCGTGCCGTATTTGTTTAGGAGTTCCTTTTGGATGAAATGCTCACTCCAGTCGAGGTCATCTGCCATACGCCAGACAGGATCGGGGAGACGAAGTAAGCGTCGGATGTGGCGGAGTTGGTTCGTGTTTTTTAGCCCCATCGCATTGAGTAATTCTTCGCCTTTGCCACGTGGAATGCGATGCACATTGCCATCTTCAACTTGGGCGTAAAAGGCTTGTTCGTTATCAAAGGCATCAAATTTAGCGAAATCTTTCTCGCCGAAATCTTCGAGCAAATCCATCAGCAACAAAGCGAATTGTCGGGCTTGTCCGATGGCATTCAAATCAGCACGAGCATTGTTCTCTGAGGCTTGTCGCCAGATATTGACTTTATCCACTATACGGGCAGAAATCTGGCGGAAATCGTTATTGCCCATCTCCCCATATTGCCAGTGCAGGAGATGGTAGGCTAACCAACGACGCTCTCCAGTTTCAATGATATAGCTTCCATGTGACTCGGCGACGCTGATGGGATTGAGCAAGCCATCACGATGGATGCTTGCCGCAAGTTCTGAGATTTTGAGCATAGCCGATTCAAGGGGCTTGGCACGAAATGACGAGATTTGGTTCTCTTCATCGAAATATGCTGGTGCGCGTTCAGTCGCATTGCCATCTAAATAGGACTCCAGATTGAAGGGTTTTCCGCGCTCGATTTCGACTTCTTTGAGCCATTGTTCGATTAGGAATTCGATATTCTGTGGGTCACCATTCCAATAATGTCTGAGGGTTGAGGGAATGGCTCGTCTTGGTTGGGTTACATCGGGACGAATATCAAAGATGTCGATTTTACGGACGCGGATACGGTCACTTTTGCCAACTAAAGCGACCTGACTGCCATAGCCTGCATCTGCGATCTCTGAGAGCGAAATATCGCCTAAAGGCTGGGAGGCAGAATTGTCGTTTAAATCCCCAAAGAGGTCGTCGGTTTCGCCACCGCGTTGTCGTCTACGTTTGGACATTTAGCACCTTCTCTCGAACTTTACGGGCGACTTTCCACGCATCGCTGGCGGCAGGATGATCGAAAGCATAGCGGAAAATGGAGACCTTTCGAGCTACACTCTCTTCCCAGACGACGCTCATCGGCAAGGGATTCCATACGAGGTCCCCAAAGCCCTTTTTGAGCGCCTGATATTTCTCGCGGTGTTCAAGCGTTTTAGGACGATATTTAGTTGGGATAATGCCTGTTAGCTTGATGTCTTCTAAGCCACTTTGGGTCTTTTTGCGACTAAATCCTGTCGTGCTTTCAATGGAGCGCACCAAGCCATCGAAGCTCAGATACGTGACTTCTGTGGGAAATAGAATATGGTGAGTTGCCAGATAAATCAGCGCATGAAACGCTGAGGGTGTCGGGCTGGTATCGAATAGGACAAAATCGATCGTGCCTTCCTCTGCTAGCTCAGTGAGACGATTGCGGATGACAAAAGGTTCGTTGTCCAATGCCTGCGAAATCAGTCGTGTTTCACGGTTACCGGGGATGATAAATAAGCGTCCATCCGTCGGTCTATCTGGGATAGCATAGGACTCCGGCGGAATAGCATGGACAATACCGGGGTCATCAAATTCCTTATCACGCACCAGCAAATCATAAAGGCTATGTTGTTTTGATACACCATAGGAAATCGTCAGGTGTCCTTGTGGGTCGGCATCAATCATCAGGACGCGATAGCCCATGATGGCTAAACCTGCGCCGATCGTCGCGGAGAGTGTCGTCTTGCCTACGCCACCTTTTTCGTTGAGGAGGGTCAGAACTTTCATCATATCACCTTTTGCTTGTATCCTTTCATCTCATATTGTACTGAAAAATGCGATTTTCAGTAGTGCTTCAACTGCTTAGTTTTGAGCCAATCATGATTTGCCAGTACTGCTCAATCTTACCCTAAAATGTCAAGAATCGATAGATTTTATTTATACTGTATAGATACCGTATTAATACCTTATTGTAAAAAGCCTGTATATAAGTCGGGATGGGGCAGGTGGAAGCCAAGAGATTTTGGGAAATCACTTATCACGGGTGATTCGTTGCAATGCACATAACAATATGCAAAAATCTCGATGAGAACTTATCGGGAGTATTTATTTTGAGCGAAACTTTCGAAACAAGATTCGGAAAATATCATCTGCAAAATTCATTCTAAGAAAAGAGAAATTATCCCAAATCGGGTTGTTTTATATCACAAAATTATGTTGAGTAGCGATCGGCTTGAACCCGCAAGAATAGGGGTGATTTCGGAGGATACGATGGTGCTGTCGTCATTCGACCAACGCTTTTCGACGGGTCTTCATCCCGCCAAATTTGTCACATCGCTCAAACGCTATTGGTCATGCAGAGAGAGTATTTGCGATTCTGGAATCCGCCCTACTCTTTTCAAACTTGGGACAAATTTTCCTCAAACGTAGCATTTCTTTGGATGATTCCAGAAGGTTAAGTATAGTAGTTGCGAGTAACACAAATGAGCAGTAGGACATCGCAAAGTGGACAATCGGTCAGGGCAACAAATCAAAGGTTATGAGCTTAACGAGCTAATCGAAACAGGCGGTTTCGGTGCTGTCTATCGTGCTTATCAACCTCAAGTGGATCGCGATGTGGCGATTAAGATTATCCTTCCAGAATTTGCGAATCGTCCTGAATTTATTCGTCGCTTTGAAGTTGAAGCCCAGCTTATTGCTCGGCTCGAACATCCCTATATCACACCCCTGTATGACTATTGGCGTGACCCCCAAGGTGCATACCTAATTATGCGCTGGCTACGCGGTGGAAGCCTGCGCGATAGCCTCCGGGCAGACGGAGTTTGGGATGCAGTACGTGCTGGGACCATGCTCGAACATATTGCATCCGCATTGGTCATTGCACATCAAGAAGGCATTGTACATCGAGACATCAAGCCAGAGAATATCTTGTTTGATGAGAACGATAATTCCTACCTTGCTGACTTTGGGATTGCGCTGGATTTTAAGTCGTCCAATTATAGCGAACTCGACAATCCAGAAACCTTATTGGGATCGCCAACTTACTTATCACCTGAACAAATTCGCGGGGACAACGCCTCGCCAAGATCGGATATGTATAGTTTAGGGATTGTGTTATTTGAGGTGTTGACAGGAAGTCCCCCATTCCGACACGAGGACCTTGCTCAACTCTTGTATCAACATTTGCACGAACCTTTGCCGCCTTTATTGGAAAGTGCTCCTCATCTCACTGAAGAGATTGATATGGTTATTCGGCGGGCAACATCAAAGGACGCAGATGACCGCTATCCAGACATCATGACTTTTAGCAATGCCTATCAACGTGCGTTGCAAACCTATCAACTTGTGAATGCGCCCAAAATTCCAGCACGATCTGATTCTATTAATGTATCCACGGGTGAAGAAACTTTACGCGACATCACGGCTATCGTTCCGACGAATCCGTATAAGGGGTTGCGGGCATTTCAAGAAGCGGATTCGGATGATTTTTATGGTC
>JANQRM010000700.1 GCA_028284565.1 Anaerolineae bacterium
TATCCAGCGGGACATTCAAGACAACCGGAATCGTATCTCGCACCGGAATCGTCCAATCAATCGTCGCTTGGTCGAGACCGACAGAGGTGCTATGAAGCCCCTGAATCAAGGGGTCAGCGACATTATTTTTAATCTCAAAGATGAGGATTCCTGCGCCTAATAAAACGACGACGAGGACAATGTTGACGATAAAGGAGAAAATCACCATGAATCGCCAGAACCATTTACCGAACTTACGCATGAATGCACTCCCATTCACAGATGACCGTGTTAAGAGTATATGCGTAGGTGAAGGTTAGGGCAAGGTTTGTACTGCTGGGATACGGACTCCCTACGGACTGTTGCGTTGAATTCAAAAATCCCGTAAAGTAAGAGTAGCATATCACGTAGATGGAAGGAATCGGACATGATTACTTACGAAAAGCGCAAGCATTCCAACCAAGCCATGAAGAACTTTTTAACCACCGTACTGGTTTTCCTCGCCATTGCGACGGTCTTGGTCTTTGGCTCACAAGAAATTGCTGAAGAACCGACGGTTGTTGAAGTTGCGAATCCTGTGGAAGCCGTATCGGTGGAAACAGTTGATTTTACTGGTAGCTGGCTCGGTATTGTGACGGAAGATTATGGTGCGATGAATCGTTATGAATATCGCTTGGAATTGACCCAAGATGGTAATACTGTGGTCGGTACAGCCTATGACGCCTCCACCAACCGCGAGCAAGAAATCTTTGCCAGTTCCATCATTGAAGGGACAGTCGAAGGTGATACATTGGTCTTTGAAGAAGTCCAATTGACGGAATTGAGTGGTATCCCTGTGTGGAATTGGTGCTTAACCCGCGTCACGCTAAACTTTGAAGATGTGGATGGCATGGACACGATTACAGGGACTTGGGAAGGTATCCCAACCGAAGGTGTTGGGAATTGCCAAGGGATTTCTGGACGCGCTGTCTTGACGCTCCAACCGGAATTCTAAATCCAAATTTCTGAAAATAAAGAGGGGTAGTTATGATTAGCTACCCCTTTTTGATTCTACATTAGAGTCCAGCTTCTTGACGCAGGATGTCGGCTTTGTCGGTTTTTTCCCATGCGACATCGACATCTTCCCGTCCGAAGTGTCCATAGGCGGCAATTTGGCGGAAAATCGGCTGGCGTAGTCCCAAGTCTCGGATGATGGCGGCTGGGCGCATATCGAAGTGCTTACGAATGAGCGTATCGATTTCATCATCACTAATTTTGCCTGTGCCGAAGGTTTCGACAGCTAGTGAGGTTGGTTGTGCGACACCAATCGCATACGATACTTGTAATTCAAAGCGGGTAGCTAATCCAGCGGCAACCACATTTTTCGATATGTAACGTGCCATATAGGCGGCACTCCGGTCTACTTTGGTGCCATCTTTGCCAGAGAATGCACCCCCACCGTGTCGTGCAACACCGCCATAGGTATCAACGATAATTTTCCGTCCCGTCAATCCAGCATCGCCTAAGGGACCGCCAGTTACAAAACGTCCAGTCGGGTTGATGATATAGCGCGTTTTATCATCAATTAAGTCAGCAGGTACGACTTGCTTGATAATTTTTTCGATGACTTGTTCTCGAATATCGTCTTGTTCGATTTTTGGGGAATGCTGTGTGGAGATGACAATGGTATCCACACGTTTGGGCTTACCATTGGCATATTCAACAGTAACTTGGCTTTTGGCATCGGGACGTAGCCATTTGAGTTCCCCAGATTTACGGGCTTCTGAGAGGCGACGGACGAGCTTATTCGAAAGGGAAATGGTCAATGGCATCAATTCGGGGGTTTCATCGCAGGCAAAACCAATCATCATGCCTTGATCGCCTGCACCAATGGCTTCGATTTCTTCATCTGTCATACTGCCTTCGCGGGCTTCGAGTGCTGTATCGACACCTTGAGCAATATCAGCAGATTGTTCTTTGATGGATACAACCACCCCACAGGTTTCGGCATCGAAACCATATTTCCCGCGTGTGTAACCAATTTCAGTGATGGTTTTGCGGACGATTTTTTCGATATCAACATAGGCACTGGTTGAAATTTCACCAATGACGACGATGAGACCAGTTGAGGTCGCGGTTTCACAAGCAACACGTGCGTTGGGGTCTTGGGCAACGATGGCATCCAAAATCGCATCTGAAATTTGGTCGCACATTTTATCAGGATGTCCCTCAGAGACAGATTCTGAGGTGAAGAAGTATTGGGGGGATGTCATAAAGGTTGTTGACATAGGTGGTTCCTTTGCTCATTAGACAAATAAAAAACGCCTTGCAGGGCAGAGGGCGAATGAATGTCATGCAATACAAACGTCCCTCATCTCCCAGAGTATGACACTCTGTCGGATTTGGCACCATCCCGACGCTTCGGGGGTTGCCGCGAGTTCAACGAGCCGATTCTCTCCCTCGCTCTTGATGAGTGCTAGGCACTTGCCAGTTCACTTTTTGGCGGGCAACACAATAACATAGACCGCACGTTTCTTCAAGCGTACCTATTCGTCATAGTCAGGTAATTCGGTTTCGACATTGCGAAGCGGAGCATAGAGATAACCACTCAAGGTCAGTAAACATCCACAGATTCCGGTGATGAGGAACATCAACGCCATGCCTGCACCGGTCCCTGTGCCAATGAGTCCGCCGAGAACGGGTGCGAGTGCACCATCGCTTGCCATCCACGGCTCTAAGATATTGTCAGCTATCGGTCCGGCAATGAGCATTCCTATTGGTAAGACGGCATCTTGAACGAGTTTTTGTACGGAGAAGACCCGACCTTGTAGGTGGGGTGGGACTTTGGATTGCCAGATGGCATCGCTTGACCCCATGATGAAGGGAATAAAACAAGCAGTGAGAAAGCCTGCGATAAACCAGATGGGGGCTGTTTGTCCTAGAGCCATGCCAATATCCC
>JANQRM010000704.1 GCA_028284565.1 Anaerolineae bacterium
GCGACGAATTGTCACGCTTCCGCCCAACAACCCACCAGTTACCGACCCCAATCAACCGGGACCCGGACCCAACCCCGGCGGACCCGATGTGGTCGATGGTGTATTTGTTGCCGACGGCTACGACTCACCTGTGGGAACAGATGAACAACGGCGGGGTTCACGAGTTTGGCCCCAAGGTTGGCTTGATGCCAGCCCCTTTGGACGCCTCTACTTCGTCGGCACACCCAGCGAAGCCTATCACACAGGAGCTGACCTCAACTTTGGCTCACCTTATCAAGATAAAGGGATGCCAGTCTATGCTCCTGCCAGTGGTGTTGTGACTTTCGCCGCCTCCTTGCGTGTATGGGGAAACGTCATCATCATCCGCCACGACCCACTCTATACACCCAACGGTTCAGTTTTGTACAGTCGCTTTGGTCATGTCCAAGATATGAAAGTTAAAGCAGGACAACGAGTAACACGCGGACAACAAATCTGCGAAATCGGTGATGCCTTCGGACGCTTCGTACCTCACCTCCATTATGATTTAAGCCCAACCACAATCTTGGAAACACGTCCCAGCGATTGGCCCGGCAAAAATCAAGCCGCCCTATTAAAAAACTATATTAACCCATTGTCCTTCACTCGTCGCAACCGCCCCTAGACTCAAAAGTGGGTAGACTCAATTGGTGAGTCTACCCACTTCAATATCCTTATTAGATGTAAACACTAGAACAAACCCCAATCGCTTGCTACTCCTTCTTCCATCATACTGGGGTCCCACATCTCCATCCCCATCTCAATTGTGGTTGGCACACCCAGAAAATCTTGCCCAGTCCGCCGTGTCTGCTCTAGAAGCTGAGGTGCATACGGACAGAATGGCGTAGTCATAATCATCAAGATATGGGCACGGTCGTCTTCAATCGTAATATCACGCACCAAGCCCAATTCAATCACATTCATGCCGATTTCCGGATCAATCACCATTCGCAAGGCTTCCCGTAAGCCCGCTTCCTTCTCGTCCATTGGGATCTCATTTTCACTCATAATTGTACCTTTACTACTCGTCTATGATTGATGAAGCTAGCCTAACATAGCCCTTGAAAAATGGAAAGCATCTCTTGACATTGCCCAATGGAAATGGTATGCTCTGTAACATATTGGGGGCGTGGTGTAGCGGTTTAACATGCCACCCTGTCAAGGTGGAGATCGCGGGTTCGAATCCCGTCGCTCCCGAAACAGCCATCAGGCTAATTACACCTGGCGTCAAGTTAAGTGAATTTGGCGCTTTTTGTATTCCTGCAGTCAATTCTTCTCCAGAGTTACCAAACTCATCGTCTACAGCAAACAATTCGATAAATAACAACACCTCATCGGGGGGCAAATCCCAGTGAGGTGTCTAACCAACGCGCTGACCTATCCAGCGCACGGCTGACGGTGATTCTAACACAAATACCCTCCCTGTGCGTTGCTCTTTCCATATTCGGATGGATCGCGTCAGAAAGGGTATTTTGCCTTCAGTGGTGTGGGCGACCAGCTCTCATTAGTAATGAAACTATCTGGAGAAACAAATCATGTATTCAGAAATCAAACCCCTGACACAAGAACAACGGCAAACCGCACGGGATAATGCACAAAATGCAGTCATGAGTGCTGTTGGAGAGCGACCTCTTCGGGAGAACTTCGACCGCCACGCCGCTTCACGTTATCCACCTTCGGTCACAAAACTCATCAATATCTTATGTATTGTTCTTTTGTTGGCAGCATTCACCCCATCCGCAATTCGCTTGTTCGTCATCGGTTCGGAAACATTTGGTGTTGCCGTACAAGATAATCTGGCAAAAGTCGCAGTCGGGATTGCCACCGTCTTAACAGCGGAAATTGGTCAGGTCGTATTTTCACTGGCACTCGCCACATTAGGCACAACACCCAGCGCGAGAAGACTGCTATATACCAGCATGGGAATTGCCACTGCCATTGCTTTGGTTGGTAATGTGCAGGTTGCATTGCCGGGACACATCCACAGCCCGTTTGCATGGCTAGAAGCGATTGCACCGCCATTACTCGTTCTCAGTACCGCCTATGTGCTGAAGGAACAACTGCTTGAATCCATCGAAATGCGTCATGCCAACGAACGTGCTTTTCAAGAAGCCGTCAATGACTGGCAAACCGCAACTGCCAACCCTGAAAATCACCCGCATTGGATGCAGTTCTATGCCAACGCCTTACGAGATTCGATCCGTAAAGTGAATAACCGTCGTAAAGATACACTTGTCTCCCTTAATACAGCGGACTGGCGGGCTTTGGTGTATCGCGAACTGCAAGCAGATAGCTGGTACGTTCAACCGATGAGCAGATTACAAGCGAA
>JANQRM010000705.1 GCA_028284565.1 Anaerolineae bacterium
CAACCAGCCAACAATAGCTATTTGCAATGACCGATCTGTTAAAAGGACTTCATCTGGCGCACTACCTTCCTCTTTGACATGAATCAAGTATAAGTAGCGGAATAATCCATAAACTACAAAGGGAATGGTGAACAACGCAACAACGCTTCCGATCTGTCCATCATCTAAACGGAAACTGTAGACCTCAATCACGTACAAGGTGTAGGTAATTAATGTTCCCGTTGTGACCATCCGAAGCATGTCATCAAGTAGTGCTAAATTATAATCCTGATAAATGGGACGGGTTTCGGTGGCGCGTTCTGCACCGAGTATCACAAGGTCTTGCCGACGTTTGCCTACCACAAGGAACAATGCTAACAATCCAGAGCAAATGTAGAGCCACGGGGAAAAATTCTCGACTTCGATGACCACAACTCCAGCCACCACGCGTAGAACAAAGCCCATCGTAACCGCAAGTACATCAATAATTACAATATGCTTGAGGGTAAAGGAGTACATCACTTGCAATATCAAATAGAGAATCAAAACCATAGCCAGCGGCGTACTGAATGTAAGTGCTAGCAAGATTGCAATTATCGGCATTAGAACTGCTGAAATTCGCGCTACAGTTAAGGATAATTCACCGGAAGGAAGCGGGCGATCGCGTTTTTGGGGATGTTTCTTGTCTTTCTCGATATCTACAATATCATTAATGATGTAGACTGTGCCAGACATCAGCGTCAGTAATATCACAGCGACGATAACCCGAAGCAATGAATCAGGATCAAAGAGTTTGCCGTCAAATACGATTGCTGGGAACACAAAGAGAATATTCTTTGTCCATTGCTTTGGCCGCATGGTTTTGAACAAACCAGTTAATTGTTGCAAGTATATCTCCAAGCACAAATGAAAAAATGCCATCGTGGATTATAGCGTAACGACTTAGGGCGACAATCCCATGATTTAATCTCAACTGAAGCGAGAAGATGAATGTCCAAAACTGCGACTGCGAGAGCCAACTCAAACATTGCCTTTATCAAGTATTGGGGTAATCAAGACAATACCCTGCGGATTCCTGGTAATCCCTCTATTAGTATGAATTTAGATGGTATCTATACAGAAACGACAGTCACTTGGGATGATGCGCTTGAGAGAGATGAATGCCTCATCAACGGCGAAGTGGCAATTGAATCGGCTAAGGAGCGAGTATCTAAACATTTGGATAGATTGCGTGAACGGTTGAATTTAGAAACTTATGCCAAAGTCGATTCAGTCAATAATTTTCCGATGGGAGCTGGTATTGCCTCGTCAGCTTCTGCCTTCGCCGCTTTAACTGTTTCTGCTATAGAAGCATCAGGTCAGCAATTGTCAGAACGAGAAGTCTCGACTTTGGCACGGTTAGGCTCAGGGTCAGCTTCACGTTCAGTCCCAACTGGATTTGTCGAGTGGCATCAAGGCGATACTCATGAAACATCTTATGCGGAGAGTTTTGCACCACCTCATTATTGGGATTTGATTGATGTGATTGCTATCGTGAGTGATGAACATAAACACACCGGTTCATATGCTGGGCATCATTCTGCCTCAACGAGTATTTTACAAGATGCGCGCGTTGCTGGAGCTACATACCGATTTCGTATCTGCAAAGACGCGATTTTGGGGCGGGATTTTTCAACGTTTGCTCAAGTTGTAGAAGAAGATAGCAATCTCATGCATGCAGTTATGATGACCAGCCGTCCGCCCTTGTTTTACTGGAAACCTGCCACACTAACAATCATGGAGAAAGTGCGGCGATGGCGCGACAATGGCATACACGTGTGCTATACCTTGGATGCAGGACCGAATGTGCATTGTATTTGTATTAGAAACGATGCAGAAACTGTAAGCAAAGCGTTATCTGAACTCTCTAATGTATTGGATGTACGGGTTGCATCGGCGGGGCAGGGCACACAGATTATTAAAAAATAGCGAATGATTGCCCTACGCCCAATCCATTGTCTTGCTTCTCAGTGAAAGTCCGTCATATAATGCTAACTATAGATCACAAGTTGTTAGGTATGTTCCAATGTTAGATTCTATTCTCGGCAGTGACTTCATCATGTCTCTCTTGGCATTTGGGATTATTTTGATTCCAGCCATTATCATCCATGAACTAGGTCACTTCTTCGCGGCTAAAGCAGTTGGTATCAGTATCCTTGAATTCGGGATTGGTTTCCCGCCTCGAATGAAACGTCTATTTCGTTGGGGAGAAACTGAATTTACGCTGAATTGGCTTCCCATTGGTGGGTTTGTCCTTCCACTTGGCGAGGACTTTGTCGGACCTCGTGCTGATGGAAAGTCTAAACGAGATAATCCTGATGAAGAAGAGATTGAGGAACATACTCACAGTCAGCGTGACGAATTACGTCGTCGTGGTGTAACGAGAATGCAATCAGTCAGTGAAACTCGCCCGCTACCGCGTATTTTATTTATGGCGGGAGGTGCGCTAGCTAACTTCGTCTCTGCTTTTCTGGTGTTTATCATCATTGGCTTGACAGGCGTTCCTGAAATTGTCGGCGGACGGGTACAAGTCATGAACGTCCCAAATAATTCTATTTGGGCAGAAGCAGGGGTACAGCTAGGTGATGCAGTCGAACTCATCAATGGGGAATATTTCACAGGATATGAGTCATTCTATAATACAATTCTGCAAACCAATGAACCCATTCGCTTGACGATGTTAAACGCTGAAACGGGTGAAAATTACGACATTACCTTACCTGTTGATACGGATGAAACGTTTGGATATGTCTGGATTGTTGGTGTTGCCCAAGACTCACCAGCAATGGATGCTGGCATCGAACCCAATGATGTCATAGCCCGAATAAATGGGGAAAGCATTCAAAACGCACGTGACCCGATCAGTGTTTTGCAAGAAATTACAGAGGAAACAGAAGGTCAAGTGATGAATCTGACTCTGATACGGGACGGACAATTGATTGAAGTTTCGCTTGTTCCTCGTGTTGATCCGCCGGAAGGGGTGGGACGCATTGGGATCAATATCTTGCCACAATTCAGTATTACTGATGGTGTTCGCTTCGCTGATGCGCCACCACAACAAGAATTTATTCCACGTCCCTTTGGTGATTCCTTGCAATATGGTGCTGAACGAACCGCACAAACCTTTGCCGTTATCGCCTCGATTCCGGGACAATTGCTAGATGGTGGTTTGAATCCAGAAGATGCACGTCCGATTAGTATCATTGGGATTAGCCGAATCGGTGGGGAGCTAATGCGAGATAGTGTGAGCATGGGACATCCTTATAACATTCTCAACTTCTTCTCGTTAATAAGCATCTTCTTAGGTGTGAGTAACTTGCTACCGATACCCGCATTGGATGGTGGACGGATTGTATTCGTGCTTATTGAGATGGTACGAGGCAAACCCATTTCACCAGAGAAAGAAGCAATGATTCATCAGATTGGTATTATCATCCTACTTGGATTAGGGGTATTGGTCATGCTCTATGACCTGCTGAACCCTATTCGACTATTGCAGTAAGCTGAGCTGAAAGGAACGTAGTAATTCAATGACCGACTTCGATTTTGAACAAGAAGTCAAACAACTTAATGCCACACCGGATCCCAAAACTCTCCTTCGTACGCTTCAGTCGTATGAGGGCGGTTTTCCGAATAGCGATATTGCAGTTGGCTTCTCAGGTTTAACGGCTGATGAATTTGAAATCATCCGTCCTGCGTGGGAATCTATTTCACCAGAAGGGCGAGTGCGAATTATTCGCGATCTTGCTGATATGAGCGAGGCGGATTATTCACGCCATTATGAGACCTTAGGTTATCAAGCACTTGACGATAAAGTGTCAGAAGTCCGAAAAGAAGCCGTTGATCTGCTGTGGATTGTTGAAAGTCCAGCATTAATGGAGAAGCTAGCGAGCATGGTCAACCATGACACATCAGAAGCAGTTCGGGTTCGTTCCTTATCTGAATTGGGTCGATTTCTCCTACTTGGCGAATACGAGGAGATACCGGAAGAGACAGTGTTGCCCGTCCAAGAACAGCTTTTATCGCTCTTCAATTCAACAACTGAGAGTATCGAAATCCGACGACGTGCGCTAGAAGCCTTTTCCAACAGTAGCCACGCACAAGTTAAATCTTCCATTGAAACTGCCTACGCAGACAAGCACCACTTGATGAAAGTCAGTGCTGTATTTGCGATGGGGCGGAGTTGTGATGCTCGATGGGAAACGCATATTCTGAATGAGCTAGATAATGACTATGAGGACATTCGCTATGAAGCAGCTCGGTCTGCCGGGCAAATAGAACTGGAAAGTGCTGTTCCACGTCTGATTGAATTAGCGGAAGAAGATGATCGTGAGATTCAAGAAGTCGTTGTATGGTCACTTGGAGAAATCGCCAACTCTGACGCGATTCAAGCCCTCTATAATCTCCAAGAAAGTCTCGATGACAATGATTCGCTTAATGATGCGATAGACGATGCCATTATGAACGCCAACATGATGCAGGGGGCATCATCTATGTTGAGCCTAGATGACTAGTTCAACTATACTAAAATGCAAACAAAAACCGCCTCAATATAGGGGCGGTTTTTGTTATTGACTATCGAAAATTAGGACGTGTTGACATTTGAGAAAATAATCCATCCTGACCTTTATAAGTCCCTCTCCCGCGACATGAAATGGAGCGAAGTGGGAGAGAGATTTAGGGTGAGGGCAAAAAAGCACATGAAATCCCGCAAATTTTAGAAATGTCAACAGAACCTAGCTAAGCGAACATGGTTTGGAGTTTCATAGCCAAACCCATATCCCCTTGAATTTTAATCTTTC
>JANQRM010000003.1 GCA_028284565.1 Anaerolineae bacterium
TGACGATTCCGATGGCTGTGAGCTTGATGAAGCTGGCAATATCGTCTATGAAGATGCCCGACGCACCATCGAAGATTATCGTGGCTGGCGTGAAGCAGGTGGGATTAATCTTGGTGAAGAACGCCTAGCCATTGGCAACCGGAATCGTGATTTTTACCCGATGCTGGGACGTACTTTCCTCTATACTTTGGCTAGCTCCACTACTGCGATTTTATTCGGATTGATAGCGGCATTACTGGTCCGAGATGCCTTCCGGGGTCGCAACCTCTTTCGTGGGTTCGTCCTCTTTCCCTATATCGCTCCGGTGATTTCAGTTGCCTTTATTTGGCAGGCTCTATTGCGTCAAGATGGGATCGTGAATGGTGTATTGGGTAGTGAAGTCCCCTTCTTAAATACCAATGATACTTGGGCTGGGGTTGCGATTCCCTTGTGGATGGTCATTCTTTTCCAGACATGGAGATATTTCCCCTTCGCTTTCCTCTTCCTACTTGCTCGGATTCAGGCGATTCCAGAGGATATGTATGAAGCGGCAAAAGTGGATGGTGCAACTCCCAGTCAACGGCTGTGGTATATCACCTTGCCCCAACTACGCGCTGTTTTTGGGACTTTGTTCTTGTTACGCTTTATTTGGACGTTTAACAAGTTCGATGACATCTTCTTGCTGACGGGCGTATCCTCTCAAACACGGGTACTACCCGTTGCGATTTTTGAAGCTCTATTCTCCGAAGGTAATGTGGGTGAAGCCAGCGCGATTGCTGTGATTATGGCAATTATTCTGGCATGTATTCTGCTCATCTACTTCAAGTTCTTCCTAGTCGAGGAGGCATAATCATGACGACTCAACAAACTCAAAACCAATGGTCACGGGAAGAGATTGAAACGCAGATTGGACGTATTCTCAAATGGGTGCTTATCATCTTCTTTGCGCTTATCACTATCTTTCCCTTTTACTGGATGATTAACCTTTCGGTGCGCCCAGAAGCCGATATTTTGACGAATCCAACAAAATTGTTCCCGACAGCAGAAGATTTTAGTACCACTTTCCAACCCGTGGGATGTTGGTTACGCTATGGCACAGATGATGTTGCCGAAAATCCGGATTTACCGGAAGATTGTATCGGTTCGTTCACGCGCAGTAGTTTTACCATTGTCTTGGTGGAACAAGGTTTTCCACCCTTCATCCTCAATAGCCTTCTGCTGGCATTAGGTACCGTGGGCTTAACCCTACTCTTGGCAATTCCGGGAGCGTATGCGGTCACTCGTTTACAGTTCCGTGGACGTAATGCGATGTCGGCTGGGATTTTGCTGATTTATATGTTCCCAGCGATTGTGTTGGCAATCCCGCTCTTTGTTATCTTCACCAAGACAGGATTGCGTGATTCAATTGTCGGCTTGGTGTTGGTGTATATGTCAGGTACTTTGCCTGTTGCACTTTACATGCTCAGAAGCTATTTCATTACCATTCCCAAAGACTTAGAAGAAGCCGCGTTGATTGATGGCTGTACCTATGTCTCCACTATCTGGCGTGTGACCATCCCTTTAGCCACGCCAGCCATTGCATCGGTTGCGTTGTATACCTTCATGATCGCATGGAATGAATTTCTGTATGCCTTTTTGTTCTTGGTGCAAGACCCGGATCGCTGGACTTTACCGCTAGGTCTACAGCGGTTGAATAGTCAGGAAGTGCCTGTTTCTGCGTTGATGGCAGGCTCACTGATTGTCAGTATTCCGATCATCACGATTTACTTCTTCTTTGAACGCTTCTTGACGCAAGGTTTGACAGCTGGTGCTGTGAAAGGTTAAGTTAGATAAATGAGGCAGGAGATCATCTTCCTGCCTCTTCATGTTATAGGTTGTTTCAACTATGCTGATAAACAAAAAACAACAGTTTCGCCAACTCATCCACAAAATTCGTCCTAAGAAGAAACGCAAACATGGCACACCGACCATCCAAGATCTGATAACGCATGGTTTAGGATTCATGTGGTTAGCCACAATCGTCGGATTTGCGGTTTATTCCCTTGTGATTTGGCTACAAGTGATGTAGCTCATTGACGCGAGCTGAAGATTTAGTGGGTAATATCGCCTCACTTTGAAAAATAGATTTCCCCAACTCCACCTTCTTTTTCCAGCAAGTAGTGACACGACCTCAAACGGAGTGTAGAAACTTGCCTTAGTTCAGCCACTGTCTACCTTGCTTCAACAGTATTAGCGATGCTATTACAACGCAATTTCCCATTTTAGGACTTTGTAAGGTTAGTAAACTTATACTAAAGATTGGTTATTTAGCTCAATTCTGTTGAACACAATTCGCAGTTAATATTATAGAATCGTACCAATATCCTGTCGTCAAGAATGGGAGAAGATGGATGTTGCCTGAGAGTAACTTAGAAATTCAAAAATCATGCTATATAATCGGTACAACCACACTTTCCATGCAATGTGCCGAAATATTATTAAAGAATAACTTTTCTGTTCTCGGTTTGATAACGGAAGATAAGGTGGTTATCAAGTGGGCAACAGAACAGGGTATTCCTACCCACAACCCTAAAGATGACTGGGAAGCAATTCTCCAACAGACTCCCTTTGATTATTTCTTCAGTATTATTAACCTTAGGATCATTCCAAGTTCCGTCTTGCAGTTGGCTCGTTGCATGAGTATTAATTACCATGATGGACCCCTGCCACGATATGCAGGGACATATGCGACGCACTGGGCGATTGCCAACCAAGAAACCCAGTATGGCATCACATGGCACATCATGACGGACAAGAGTGATGCAGGAGATATTTTAGAACAAGAAGACGTTGAGATTCTCCCCCAAGATCGGTCTCATATGCTAAATGCCAAGTGCTATGAAGCCGCAAGCCGTTCCTTTGAACGTCTGGTTGTTAACATTGATCAGAATACCCTTGCTCCAAAGCCTCAGGATTTAGGACAACGCACCTTCAATAAGTTACATGATCGCCTGCCTGCGGCTGGAACCATTCGCTGGGATACTCCTGCAAGCGAAATTGTAGCCCACATTTATGCGAGCGATTTTGGTATTTACAATAACGACCTTAACTCAGCGAAACTGCTCATCAATGAGGATGTTTACATCGTCAAAGATGCGACAGTTGCCCAAAACACAACAACAAAGCCTGCTGGCACCCTTATCGATATCACGCCCACCTCGCTTGTGGTTGCAAGCGAGACAGACCCTGTTGCATTAAGTGAATTTCGCTCAATTTATGGCGATACCATCACGATTGACGAACTTGTAGAAACACACCAACTTCAAATTGGGTCGCAATTACCTGTACTAAGCCAAGAACAAGCAGATTTGATAACGACAACAACCCAGCATTTGGTCAAAGCTGAAAAGTACTGGTATCAACGCATAAAAGAATTCCTACCTACCGAATTACCTTATAGTCATCGGTCAAGTCAATCACAAGCGCAACGAGCAATCGATCAGCAACAGATGGCGATACCGTCTGCCCTTATCCAAGAGATTGAGAAACTGTTTCCGAATCATGATACGACTGAAGTGTTGTTGAGTGGATTATTCGCCTATCTGCTACGATTGTGCGATACCGATTCACTTGGGTTAGGTTTTGTTCATCAAGAGATTGAGGTTTTGACACAAAAACTACCTAACTTTTTTGAAGAGATTGTCCCCTTGCAGATTTGTAGCCCAACAGATCGTGAGTTTGATGGCTTTTTAACTGATATCACATCTCAATTGCAACTTGTCTATGTCAAAGGCACTTTCCTCAAAGAAGTCTATGAACGTTATCCACAGGAACAGCTTCAACCGCCAAATTATCCGATTATCATTCAACATAAGGCGTTAGAGTCCCCATCATCGTCTGAGTCAGATTATGCCCTCTTGATATCGGTTAATGAGTCCGAATGGACATGGAACTTTGATACAAAGCAATTGTCCACCGATATTGTACAGACTTTGCAATCGCAGTTTTTGAATTTTCTGGAACAAATCTTAACAGGCGATAGCTTACCGCTAATCAACTATAGGCTGATTAATGATGATGACTATGAACGACTCGTTTATCAATGGAATGAAACTAGCAAATCATATTCAAGCGAGAAATGCTTGCATCATCTGTTTGAAGAACAAGTCAAACAAACGCCGAATGCAACAGCTTTAATCTGGAGAGATCAGTCGCTAACCTATCTGGAACTCGATCAACGTGCCAATCAGCTGGCTCGTTACTTACAAAACAATGGCGTACAAACTGAAGATTTCGTGGGCATCTATCTGCATCGTTCAATTGATATGGTTGTTGGGATGATTGCAACTCACAAGGTTGGGGCGGCTTATTTACCGCTTGATCCCAATTATCCGACCAATCGCATTCAATTCATGATTGAAGATTCAGAAGTTGCCTTTATCCTTGCGAATGAGCAGAGCACCGAAAGCCTACCCCAAGAAATCGAATCGCTGGTCATTGATCTCGATGCGACGCGCGAAATTATCAAAACACAATCTGTTGAACCTGTGCAAAGTGATGTCGATTCCAACAACCTTGCGTATGTTATTTATACCTCAGGTTCAACGGGTCGTCCAAAAGGGGTCATGGTTTGCCATCGCAACGTGGTCAATTTCTTTAGTGGTATGGATGATGTTATAAGACATGACCCACCGGGTGTATGGTTAGCCGTCACCAGCATCTCGTTTGACATCTCTGTTCTTGAATTGTTCTATACCATATCACGTGGTTTCAGTGTGGTACTGTATTCTGACGACGCAAATATCAAGCCGCAAACTCAATATTCTGATGTTGCTATCGACATGAGCTTGTTCTTCTTCGGCAAGTATATTGACACACATGAAGGTAAGTATCAACTCATTTTGGACAGTGCCAAGTTTGCCGATGAGAACGGCTTAAGTGCCGTCTGGACACCAGAGCGACATTTCCATGATTTTGGGGGCTTATATCCTAATCCATCGGTGTTAAGTGCAGGCTTGGCAACCATCACTGAACATATTCAACTTCGGTCAGGTAGCCTCGTTTCACCGTTACATGACACGATACGCATTGCAGAAAATTGGTCAATTGTGGATAACTTATCCAATGGCCGGGTCGGGATTTCATTTGCTTCTGGCTGGCAACCCAATGACTTTGTACTCGCCCCACAAAACTTTGAAAATCGAAAAGCCTTGATGTTTGAGCAAATCGAAGAAGTTCGGCATTTATGGAAAGGGAATTCAATTCAGCGAACCTCGCCTAAAGGTGAAACAGTTGATCTCAAGATATTGCCACGCCCCATTCAAGATGACATCCCATGTTGGATCACAGCGGCTGGCAATCCAGAAACCTTCCGTTTAGCAGGAGAAAAAGGCTATAACCTCCTAACCCACCTATTGGGACAAACCTTTGAGGTACTCGCCGAAAAAATCGCTATTTACCGCAAAGCATGGCAAGATGCAAATCATGAAGGTGAAGGGCATGTCTCATTGATGCTCCACACCTATGTGGACGAGGATTACGACACTGCGCGCGAGGTCGCCCGTGAACCGATGAAAGCCTACCTCCGCAGTGCGGTTGATTTGGTCAAAAAAGCCGCTTGGTCTTTCCCAACATATAGGGAAATGACAACCAGTGAGACAGGTGAATTTGCACTGGAGCATTTATCCACCACTGAATTAGAAGATGTGCTGGATTTTGCCTTTGAACGCTATTTCGAGACGAGTGGACTATTCGGTGACCTTGAACGAGGCACAGCTATTCTGGATCGTTGTAAGGAAATCGGGGTAGATGATGTCGCTTGTCTGATTGATTATCTCAGCGACAGCGATGCAATGGCGACCTTGCCCTACATCAAAGAATTATTCGATATCGCCAACGCACCATTAACATCCGAAGAAGATTATTCCATTCCTGCATTGATTGAACGTCATCAGGTGACTCATGTACAAAGTACACCTTCATTAGCAACAATGCTAGTGACTTTGGGAAATGCGGAGTCCTATCTTGGCAAGCTACAGCAATATCTTGTTGGTGGTGAAGCCTTCCCACCCTCTCTTGCCCTTCAACTTGAGCAATTGATGCAGGGTGACATTATCAACATGTATGGTCCAACAGAAACGACCATTTGGTCATCAACCTTTGAAATCAAGAACGCAAATGAAATGATCACCATTGGTCGTCCAATCGCCAACACACAATTGTATATTTTGGACTCTCATCATCGAATCGTACCGGAAGGAGTCGCTGGCGAACTCTGTATTGGTGGTGAAGGCGTGGTTCGAGGTTACTTAAATCGCCCCTCGCTAACTGCTGAACGCTTCATCGCCGATCCGTTTAGCAATGAGCCTAACGACAGGATTTATCGTACGGGCGATTTGGTACGATACCTACCGAATGGACAGGTAGAATACATTGGACGAATCGACAATCAAGTCAAAATCAGAGGCTACCGCATTGAAACTGGCGAAATTCAAGCGAAATTGGGGCAGTTTCCGGGTGTTCAAGAAAATATCGTGATCGTTCATCAAGACTCGCAGGACAATAAACAATTGGTCGCCTATTTCACACTGCAGGATCAAACATCCCCTTCAAACGCAGAACTGCGTCAGTTTTTAGCCCAAGATTTACCCGATTACATGCTTCCAGCACACTATATTGTGCTCGATCAAATGCCCTTATTGCCCAATGGAAAAGTGAATCGCCATGCACTACCAGATGTGGGTGAAGCACGAATCGTGGATACCGAAAACTATGAAGTTGCACAAAATAGCACAGAGCGAGAACTCACCGAAATTTGGTCAAGTAAGTTAGACATTGCAACCATTGGGGTCAATGATAACTTTTTTGAACTCGGTGGACATTCC
>JANQRM010000006.1 GCA_028284565.1 Anaerolineae bacterium
CATCGACCCACAAGCCTATGATTGGTATCTCAGTCTGCGTCACTTTGGGACCGTGCCTCATGCCGGCTTTGGCTTGGGCTTAGAGCGCACCGTCGCATGGATATGTGGCTTGGGGCATGTCCGCGAGACGATTCCCTACGCACGATTGTTGAATCGCAAATACCCCTAATTGCATCTCATCGGGACGTGCATTCTGCGTCCCTTACATACCTCTCCATCATGTTATACTAGTTGGTAGCAATCACTTAGGTAGAGGGTGACATGGTGACTCCTGAAGAATTCCTTGTCCAGACATTCGGTGCAATACTCCTCGAAAAAGTCTCTGAAAAAGTCTGGAATCGCTACCCTGCCAAATGGAAGCAACGTATCCAAGACACGATTAACAATCGTCAATTCCAGCGTGTGTTATCCGACAAATTGCAAGCCTTTGTGGATGAAAATGTCACTGACGGGCAGACTCCCGAATATCTAACCGAAGCCTTTATTCAGAGCGAGACCGTCATTCAACATATCGCTGATTACATCCTTGAAGGCGATGAGTCACATATTCAAGCTGTCGTTGATGCTAATCACGAACATTCTGAGATTGACCGTATCCGTGCCGAGCGTGACTTGCCCAAATTTATCCAATCCTTGCGCGAGACGGTCACTGAATCCGAATATCAAGAAGTTCTGGAAGCACAAGATGAAGACACATTGGAGACAGCCCTTAGTAATATTGAGAAAAAAATCGATAAGATACAGTCAGGAATAGATGAACTTCAAAAGGGGATGGACGCTCTTTTAAGTGAGGACAAAGCAGACAAATCCCCTACTATTGCCCATAGCAGTCATGCCCGACTGGTGAATCATGTTGATAAAGTGCGCCAACCTGCCAAACAATTTATCGGACGCACAACCCAAATCGACCAAATCATGACACTCCTCCAAGACAAGCAAAAGGTCAATCTACATGGTTATGCAGGAGAAGGCAAAACAGCTCTGGCGCGAGAAATCGAAACGCGCTGGCTGACCGACCATCCCGACACGACCATCCTCGAAATTGACGCAGGACAAGCCACTGCCGATGACCTCTTTGATGCGCTGGCACAACTGCTCAACTTGAGTGATAAGATGCTCGTCGCCGAAACCACTAAAGCCAAACAAAATCTAGCAGAAGCCATTCTCGATTCCATCAAGCCCTCTCTGATTGTGATAGATGATGTCTGGGACGAAGCAGGACTAGCAACCTTCTTGGAAGCCGTGACAGGAATTTCCGTGTTGATGACTTCGCGCCCGGAATATCCGACCTATGAAACTGTCGAACTCGGCAAGATGACCGAAAAAGAAGCACTCGATTTATTGAAGGTGTTCAATTCGAAGGAAGTCGATACCTATCCCGACCTTGCTAACAAACTCTGCGACGATGTTAGCAATCTAGCATTTGCACTCGAAATTGCAGGTTACATCTTGCAAAAACGTTGGGGATTGCCTGAGCTGGTGCGTCGGATGGGGGACAAACTCCATGACCTGCAACGCGACGACAAAAAGAACACCGGACGCGAGAGCATGGCAGTCCTCATTCAAACTAGCCTTGATGCCTTAAATAATGAAGATGCCCGTCAAGCCTTCCTCGATATGGGCGCATTCTTCACAGGGACGATTACGCCGATGATGTTGGCGTTATATCGTTGGATAGAACCGCAGATTCCAGACGACTTTATCATAAAAATGCGTGTCAATAACCCTAAACTCACTGCTGATATAAGTGATGCTGAATTGAAAAGCAAATCTCTGAGAATTCTATTCATTCAGTTCAATGAATTATGCGAAACACTCCTGCAAACATTAACTGACGCAGGATTACTGGTGCGCGTTCCCGAACAAAATGAGATCCATGATGGGCAAACGTATCCCGTGTCCGTTGCCTATTATCAGATGCATGACCTCGCTTATCAGTATGTTCAGGCTCAGAATAGCGTTGAAGACAGTAACTATGCGATTGAAACCTGCCTACAATTTACAAATATCTACAATGAAGTGAATCGCCAAGACTTCGCTCACCTCCGCGCAGAGGTGAAGAATTTTATCGGAGCGATTGAGAAAGCATCAGCTAGACAACATTATAACCATGTCATTGACCTTGCGTTCAATCTCAATAGTCGAAGTGGAAGTAATTTCTTAAGTCGTACTAGTTTATATCACTTGGCAATTCAAATATGGGAGCTAGTAAGATACTTAGCGCACGTTAGGCAGGACAAACAATATGAGGGAACAGCGTTGCACCAATTAGGTATTGCTTATAACTCTCTTGGTAACTTTCGACGAGCATTGGAGTATCATGAACAAGCCTTGGCATTTGTGCCTGAAACTGGCGATGCAATACTGGAGGGCAACCGCCTCGGTAGCATTGGCAATACGTATTTATCATTAGGAAACTACCCAAAAGCAATTGAATATTTTGAAAAGAGCCTAGAAATTCAAACATACTATGTTGATGTAGAAGGGGTTGGAAAGACACTAGGTAATTTAGGTAATGTCTATTTCACTTTAGGCAACTACCCATCAGCGATATATTATTATGAGCAAGCCTTAGAAATCTCTCATCGCATTGGAGATAATCACGGTATAGGGACGTGGGTTGGCAATCTGGGAGCTATTTTTTCTACACTAGGCTTTAATCATCAAGCGATCCATTATTATGAACAAGCTTTGACAGTCGCCCGTCAACTTGGAGATAAACAAACTGAAGGTAACCAACTAGGCAACATTGGGGTTGCTTATTCACGATTAGGTGATATCCGTAAATCAATTGGTTATTTTCAACAAGCTCTTTCAGTCTTAAGAGAGATAGGAGATAAACAAGGTGAAGGAAGTCACCTTGCTAATTTAGGGAATGCATTTGCAGAACTAGGCGAAACTCATAAAGGGATAGACTATTATGAGCAAGCTCTTGAAATTGCTAAACAAATTGATGACAAACGTGGAGAAGGTAAGCGACTTGGTAATTTGAGTATTACCTATTTAGAATTACATGATTGTGAGCAAGCGAAAAAATATTGTAATGAAGCTCAGAAAGTGTTTACAGACTTGGGCTTGATTCACGAAATTGAAAGTATTAATAAACTTCAATCCCACTTGAAGGCTAAATGTGGGGATTGAGAAAAAGTAATGTATTCATATGTATCGAGTTTATATGTGCTTTGTAATTCTCAATTAGTTTGAAATCCGTAAGAAAACGCATAGCCAAAGGCATCACAATTGACCTCTATTTTGTGATACGCTGAGAAGGTAACTATGTCGTAAGAGCGTAGGATGGCAGGGTCTACGCGCAACCGCTGTACGCCCCGACGCAAAATGAATTCTGGATTATCTCGTGCTTGAAATCGTTTTCTAACCAAAATACAACCTAATCAGGCACGTATGGCGGGATATGGCGGGAACGCCCTTACCAACCGCCGAAAAACAGTTCGCACCGCCGGCAATAAAAATCGACACAAACGAGACACAAACCCAATTCAAACGGAGCAGAATGGACAGAATTCCCTAAAAATCCGCCCCGAGTCCCATTTTCCCCCTAAGCCAGTTCTTGCGAATTGCGTTACAATAGAAGCGTATTGGACGACAGCAGAACAAAGGACGGCGATATGGCGCGGGAAATTCGGCGGGTCATGGACGTGCAACATCGGTTTCAGCAGGCGTTGTTTCGCAAAAAAGGCGTGGTCGGGGTGGGCGTGGGCTTCCGCAATGTGCGCGGACAAATGACCGATGACTTGAGCTTGATTGCCTTGGTCGAAGAGAAGAAGCCCATGGAAGCCATCGAAGCCGACGACCTTGTCCCGCGTGAAGTCGGTGGCATGGAAACAGATGTCTTAGAAGTCGGTATCTTGCGGGCATTACAAGCCACCACCCCCCGCACCGGCTTCCGTCCCGTCATCCCGCCCGGTGTCAGCATGGGGCATCCCAACATCACGGCGGGGACATTTGGCGCACTCGTCTTTGATTTGGTAACAGGCGAACCCCTCGTCCTGTCGAACAACCATGTCATCGCCAATAGCAACGAAGCCAGCATCGGGGATGTCATCCTCCAACCCGGTCCGACAGATGGGGGGCAAACTCCGGGGGATGCTGTAGCGACCTTGCATCGTTATATCAAAATCGCCTTCGAGGGCGATCCAGCTCCCGACCCCATCCTGATAGGCGAACTCCCGACTCCGACCCCACCCATCGACCCGCCCGACGATCCCATCTTCCCCGATGACCCACTCAATCCACCCAACGACCCGACACCCACACCGCAACCGCCTGTTGACCCCGTGC
>JANQRM010000015.1 GCA_028284565.1 Anaerolineae bacterium
ACTCAGCGCATCAATCGGCAAGTCATAATCGGCTTGAGTGAATCCCAGCATCGCCAATAACTCACGGACATGGCTCGCATGTCGATGTCCATTCATCCGTTCATAGCGTCGTAGTGCGTCATCTTGTTGTTCAAGCACTCGAGTCAGACGCAAATCATCACTATAAACCTCCTCATCAATCAGCAAGGCTTCAATCTGATCGAGTTCCTCATCCACCTCACGCAACACATCTGGCAGAATCATGGCTTCGTCAATCAATGTCCCACCAGAGACCAAGTGAACATCTTGCTCTAAATAGCCCACGCGGATTCCATTTTGTCGCGTGATATTGCCCGCTTCGAGTTCGACCTCGCCGAATATCGCCTTGAGCAAGGTCGATTTGCCTGCCCCATTCGGACCAACTAGACCAATGCGGTCTGTATCACCCAGCACCCATGTGAGGTCACGGAAAATCTCACGTCCGATAAAGTTGACGGCAATCTGATTAATGTGGAGGATGTGCATGTGTTTTGTCCTTTCTTTATTAAGGGACGCAAGCACCCGCACGGCAAACAAAAAAACGGGCAGTTGCGCCCGTCATTATCTCAATCTTGGTTCAATCGTGTTCGGTGACTAGGCGCGCGAAAACATCACGCCCAATTCAGAGGAAATATTGCTCAAATTAAAAATCGAAGTTTGATTAACGTATATCATGTGTATCATTCAATCATAGCTTAGGGATTTTGTCTAGTCAGCATTTGGCAGAGGACGAATGAAATACAAGGTCCCGCCATCCACGCTCAACACAATCCAGCCTTCGGGACTCACGGCAACATCAAAAGGATGATTGGGATAGATACCCGCCCCAATAGGCGCAAGGTTGGCATTAAGCGGATTCATAAAGTAGCGTTGAAAGGTGGCATAGGGTTGATAACTATAATTCGCCGCCAGCAAATTATCATAGGGAACCAGCGTTTCCACACCCATAACCTCATCTGCTTCGAAATGCACTGCCGCCAAGTGATAGCCAGCAAAATTTAAATCGTCAGGTCGTCCCGCAAAAACCGTGAGCAATGTACCGTTGAGGTCAGCCAGAGTATCCGATTGATAAGAAGCCACTCCCACCGGAGCAGCTAAGGTCGCCACATGCACATTAGCTAGGTGGATGGAGTCGCAATCGAAGTCATCCGATAAAACGGTATCTAACTCATTGTCTTTTCCGCGACAAAACGGAAAGCCATAGTGGTCGCCCATGACCACCCGACTGAGTTCATCGGCAAACGCACCATCATCCAATGATGGAACGCTATCCATCGTCCAGATGTCACTATCATGAAACGCTAAATCTGCTGGAAAGCGAAAGCCCTGTGCCACAATCTGCTTATCATCCCCATCCAAATGAAAGCTGAGGATTGCGCCATATTCAGGATTATCCCAGACACACAAATCACAAGGCGCACTAATCGAAACATAAATCCGTTCTTCATCAGGATGAATGGCAATTCCCCGCCTCCAGAAGCCGCCGATTAGTGCTGGCAAATCCTCAATCAAGTTCACAGATTCACCATCAGCCCAGCGAATGACCTGCTCACCCGCCACCACATAGAGCGCACCCTCATAAAAATCTAGCCCACTTGGATAGTTGAGGTTAGCCAATATCACATCTGTTGTATCAGGGAAACCATTACCATCGCTATCGGTTAAGGTGATGACCGTTCCGCGATTCGGATTGGTGGCATAGAGTGTGCCATCGGGTGCATACACAAGTGAAGTCAGGGAGAGATTGCCGAGTTCAGGGTCATGAAATGCCGTTTCCAAGCACCAGCGCGTCCCATCAATACGGATGATGTTCTCAAAATTCGGACGCAAGTCACATTCAATATCTAGGGCATCTTGAGCATGGACATTTTGCAACCCCACTACTAGAGCAAAGACGAAAATCAACCGCCAGTGCGCGTAGACACTGCACATTGTCGCAGAGACCGCCAAGTGAACACGATGATACACGACCAAACCCTTTATCAATATCTAGCCATCGACTTGATATTAGAAGACCATCTTTGCCAATTTCAAAATCCCCTGTCCCCACGGAACCCGATGCGACACCCCGCTTTGGTTCTCAAACGTTGCCAGATTATCGAGATACCATTGGTAATTGCGGATAAGCGCGTCCTTGTTGGAATATTTCGGATCAAACCCCAGCACCTGTTCCGCCTTCTCAATCGAGACAAAGGAGTCTTTATTCGCCGTCTCATACACCCATTTATATAAAGGAGACAGATTAAATTTCTCTAGCAAGCGCAACGTCCATATCGCAGGTTCGGCAGGTAAGCCGATGATGCGCTTGCCATGTCCAGCATAATCAAGCACGGCTTGATAATCCTCACGGAAGGTCGTGAATTCACGTGCGCCGATGTTAAAGGTGTCATCGACTTTTTCCGCTTCGAGCGTTGCACACAGATAAATCGAATCACAAAGGTCTTCGACATCTAACAGTTGGTAGCGGTTGTGTCCATTGCCCAGCACGGGGAAGTTCTTACCATCTTTCGCCCAATCATAGAGCAAAGCAAACACGCCCAAGCGTTCCGGTCCGATGAAGGACTTGGGACGAATCACCGAGATAATCATGCCCTTTTCACGATATTCGATACAGACTTCTTCCGCTTTGATTTTCGATTCACCATAAGGACCGACGCCATCCAGCTTGTCATCTTCATAGAGTGGATGATGGTCAGGAATGCCATACACGGCTGTCGATGAGATATGAATAAAGCGTTGGACTCCATGCTGATGCGCCGAATCGACGACATTGCGTGTGCCATCAATATCCGTCGAATAAATCTCTTCGGGCTTATAGAGTGGCAAGGCGGCGGCGGTATGCACCACAATATCCACCCCTTCCATTGCTTTATCCACTGCCGAGCGATCCCGAATATCGCCTCGAATCTCTGTAATTTGGTCGCGTTCTGGATAATCAAAATCGGCTATATCAATCGAGGTGACGCTGTGTCCGCGCTCTAATAAATAGCGAACCAAATTAATGCCGAGGAATCCCGCCCCGCCGGTAATTAGATAATGTGCCATCGGCGTACTGCCTCCGTTGTGTGTTCATCACAAGTCATCCATACGAAAGGAAAGGGCGACTGGAAATCCAAACCGCCCCGTTCTTCCTATTGTGTGAGCATTCTCAGTTTCGGTCAATAGTGTCTATTGAGGCTCAATAATCACTTGCAACTCTGTGACAAAGTCTGCTTCAGGGACATAGTGCATCGGACCCTTATGGTGAATAGCCCGTTGCTCATGACACGATTGATAGCCATTCTCATATGCCCAACGCTCTAGCAAGACTGCCTTTCCAAACAATTTCGCCTCGCCATGACCTTCGACCACAAGCGTAGCCGCTATGACGGTTGGCATGGTCGTCAGTTCAAGGGTTTCGCCATTCGCCAAGTTCACATCATCCGCTTGTTCATCCGTCACAGGCACGACGAAGGCAAATTCATAATTGTCGGGATTGACCGCTTCTCCATAGACCGCCCCCATATACTGTCCCGTGTGCTTGATGTCGCCTTTAGCGATCAGTTGGTTGATTTCCTCCGCCATCGTCGGGATTTGATGTTCCACAGGGCGAAAACGGTGGTAGAGTGCTTTGAACGATGGAATTTCTTTGACGATAACATCTAACTCAGGCATGTTGTCCTCCGATTGAATCATATTTAAGTGAAATTCAACCATTGCCAGTCGTTTTTGGTCGTCTCGGACTCGTTGCTCCAATTCCGCTTGCTTGAGTCGAAACATGCCACGCAGTTCCTCAAGGTTCATCTCCGAGTTGAGCATGATGCCAATTTGTTCCAACGACATCCCCATCTCTTTGAGTGCCATGATTCGATGCGCGCGGGGCAACTGTTTCAAAGTGTAGTAGCGATACCCTGTGAACTTGTCAACGTCAGCAGGTTTCAAAAGACCGATGTTGTCATAGATGTGGAGTGCTTTGATACTGATTTGGCTCAGGCGTGAAAAATCACCAATCTTGAGCATGAGATTCTCCAAATGTGACTTGCTTGGTTGAGTTAAGAAGACTGCCTTCTAATTTCAAGTATGTGGTCTTCCCTAGTGTAAGAGTCAAGCACTTCATCACAATTCGTATGTCTGTCTCGATTCAAAAAAGGACGTAGCCTCTTCGCTACGTCCCTATTTCAATTATCCCCAATAGTTGACTTTATTTCGGATTGTCTCGTCATCTCGCCACAGTTGGTCGCAATACAGGTTTGAATGGCCATCAGCCATTCTGTTGCAACTCCACTCCCCCAGTACTTGAAGAATGAAAACCCACAACTTGCGCGGAAAACTTGGCATCCGTACACTATTCTTCTTCACTTTTACGTTCGACTACAACCTGCAACTCTGTCACGCGTTCATTTGGCGGTGTAATGTGTGGCGGTTCATACTGAACTGACCGCATTTCATTACACAAGGTATAGCCATTTTCGATTGCCCAACGTTGCACTAAGACTTTCTTTTCGATGAGTTGCTTGTTGCTATAACCATTAAGCAGCATTGTCACGGCTGTCACAGAAGGTAATTCTTGCACCTTCAATGTTCCTTTCGTTGGTAAGACGAAATCTTCTGCCTCTTGATGGACGGGTATAGCAAAAGCAAATTCATAATCATCAGGATTGACTTCATCCCCATAGAAAATGCCTATGGGATAAGAAGCAGGGACGAAATCTTTGTTTTTGTATGCTTTATAAATCTCGTCACCGATCTGTTCAATTTGGTCTCCTGTGACTCGAACACTCATATAAAGAGCGTGGAATGCTTCGATTTCTTTGACAATGACATCTAACTCAGGCATGTTGTCCTCCGATTGAATCATGTTTAAGTGAAATTCAACCATCGCCAGTCGTTTTTGGTCGTCTCGTACTCGTTGTTCAATCTCAGCCTGTTTCAGTCGGAACATCCCCCGAAGTTCCTCTAGGCTCATCTCCGTGTTGAGCATGATGCCGATTTGCTCCAGCGACATGCCCATTTCTTTGAGTGCCATGATACGGTGAGCGCGAGGCAATTGCTTCAAAGTGTAATAGCGATACCCTGTGAACTTGTCAGTATGCTCCGGTTGGATAAGACCCAAATCATCGTAGTGGCGCAAGGCTTTAATGCTGATTTGGCTCAGGCGTGAAAAATCACCAATCTTAAGCATGAGATTCTCCAAATGTGACTTGCTTAGGTTGAATATGTTATGTATAGAAGACTGCCTTCTGACTCTTAGTATGCAGTCTCCCATAATAGGCGAGTCAAGGGATTGATAAAAATGAACTCGGACTGCCTCTTGTTCGGACTATCGGTTACAATAGATGAATGATGATAACAACAACCTTCCTCAAGCGTCTCGACGCACTTTAGCACCCCTCCACACAAGAAACCTATTTGTCGGGGCGATGGTCGATTCGCCATATTGATCCTATCCCTACTAAATGTGCTTGAACCCATATAAGGAAAACGATACACCATGTCCATGTTAGATAAACTTGCCGAAGTGGAAGCACGGTTCGATGAACTAATGCGCTTAATGAGCGACCCCGAAATCGCACAGGATTATGAAAAGGTCGCCGAATATGCCAAAGAACGCTCGCATCTCGAAGATATTGTGAAGCACTACCAACAGTAT
>JANQRM010000016.1 GCA_028284565.1 Anaerolineae bacterium
AGCTCAGCGTCTCTTCGGCTGTCCAAGCATAGGATGGGTTGTCATAGGTGGCATCAATGAAGGAATCGAGTCCCAAGTAATCGACCAATCCACTCCGCATGGTGAGCAGATGGCGCAACGTAATCATATCCGTATGGGGAATTTGGCTCACCATGTTTGTTGGTAGAAAGCTATCAATCGTATCATCGAGCGACAGTGTGCCTGCTTCGACCTGTAACATCACAAGCGCGCTGACATAGGTTTTGGTAATGCTCCCGATGCGAAAGCGGTCTGTCACTTGCACGGGAAACGACTCTTTGATATTTGCCATGCCCTGTGCGACGACCCAATCCTCATTCGGCGTAGAGACCAGTAAGACCACCGCCGGGTCATCCCCTTCGACATACGAATCCAACAGAGCTTGCAAATCAGCAGCGTCATCTTGTGCTATTACAGTAAATACAGTCAACAACAGAAGAAACAGCAGTCGCAAGCGCATGAGAGAGTCCAATCATTTCATCGATAGCCTCTCTCATGATAGAAAGAAACAGACTCAGGGTTGCTTAACGATTGTCTAAACCTTTGCGTAAAATCGCATCGACAGCATCATGCCCACTTGGAAGCCACGATTCATCATAGGGTGCGCCTGCTTCGACCAATGCCTCAATCGTGGCAATGTGATTGCCGTCGTGTCGCCAACTATGATTGATGCCATAAATCGCCGCTCCGAGGGGTGTCCCGCCAAAACTGTTTTTTAAGGAAAGGGACGGCTTATAAGGCAAAATCGCATTTACGACATCCACAAAGCCGTGAAAAGAGGCACGGTCAACAGGAGTTGATTCGTCCGCCCCGCGCACATCGACTGGAAAGCCGGCTTCCAACATCACGGTCACGGCATCGACATCATTCTCCCATGCCCGATCTGCAATGAGGCGTAAATCATCGTGTGGAAGTGAGTCAATGATATTGGGATGTGATTGCAGAATAGATTGCAAAGTCTCACGATCTGCGCGTTCACAAGCGGCGATGAACTGTTGCTCAATCGGACTAACACTCAGCAGGTATTCATACACGTCGTTCTGTTCAAACTGCTTCGCGGTTTGATGAAGTGATTTATTCCCACCAATCAGATAAAAGTACATATGTGAGCCGTATACCTCTGGAATCATCGGGTCGGTATTATCCCCCACACGCCGACGAATGGCGGAGGGGTCATCTGCCAGAATCGACTTCACCAAGTTAAAATCGCCGATTGCACATGCCATAAAAATATCCACCGATGCACCCTTGTCAATGAGATAACGACACTTTTCTTTATCTTCTAATGCCCATTGGGCGGGGGTACTGGCGTGGTCGGTGTCGCGTGCGTCAATGTCTGCGCCATGTGCCAATAGAAAGTCGATGATACGCGGTGCGGTAGCGTAATGCAGGGGGCGTTGTCCATCTCCACCTTTAGCATTCACAATGTCGGGATTATCTGCCACCATCTTCTGTACGATGTCGAGTTTGTCCAATTTACATGCAGAATGAATATCGAGTTTTGCGCCTCGTTGAATCAGGTATTCGGCATGGTCGCCTGTGGCACTGTGAAGCGGTTTGAATCCACCTGCCCACCATTCGGTTGTGGCGTTGATGTCTGCACCATAATTGAGCAACACATCCACCATATCCCGATTCATCGCCACTTTGACTATTGCCTGTGAGTCAAATTCGAAAATGGGGTCGTTGATATGCTCACGCAAAGCTGGATTATCTTCGAGAAGTTGGAGTAAGGTCTCATCTTGATAGGAATTCACAGCAGTTTTGAATTGCTCAATGAGAGATTCGCGCTCGTTGTTCATGATGGCGATGTGTGCTTTCCATCTAGCCCAACTGCTGAAGCCATACTCATGGGCAATGACCAATTGAGCATCCGCGAGTTTCATTGGCGAGTTACGAACTTCAACCACAGATACGTGTCGTAATCGCGGATGATGTGTATGGAAGCGTTGAATCGCCTGTTCGTCGCCTGCTCTAAAATCTCTCAGCAGAGACTTGGCTTGCTTCTTGTCATACTCTAAATTGGGTTTAGTCGGTAATGGGGTCGACATATAAATTCTCCTTCATGTCTGCCTAGTGTCCGCAGGATAGGCTGAAAGAGAACATAAATGGTTCTTTCTGGTTGAGTAGGTGGGACACTCCCTTTCGGCGGACTCGTTGCACCCTACAGTGCAGTTTAATTGTATTAGAACGGGTGTTTGATGTCAAGCGTTGAGAAAGGATTAAGATGAATAAGACCGCGATCGAGGAGCGTGTAACAATTTTGAAATACTAAAAAGATTAAGGCTTTAGCCCATTGTTCTCTTGTTATACTGAGTGTAACTTTTGATAGAATGAGATTTGTCTAAACATGTCTACTCAAACCATGCCTACACTTGAAATTCGCCGCGCCCAACTCTGCCAAGCCTTGCTCCAAAAACCAGAGGAAGAGAAATACCATCGTGCGCTCCGTAAGACTTATAAGCCACAGGTAATTGCCGAAGCGGCACAACGTGGAATCTTCATCAGTTATAGCCCCGCAGATGATTTGGTAGCCCTGCAATTGGATGATGATTTGCGTGAAGCAGGTTTGAGCGTATGGATGGATGTGGTGAGCGTATCCCCCCAAGACGATTGGACGAAAGTTGTTGAAGATGCTTTAGATCGTTGTGGCGTGATGCTGGCGTTGTTTTCGTCGCATTATGTTAGCGATATGTCGGCGTTGGCGGAATGGAAAACCTTTTTCGACAAGGGCAAGATCATCCTGCCGATTAAGATTGAGACCTACCCCCTTGAACCACAATATACCTTGATACCACCACTCGATATGCGCGCGGAATATCCGAGTCGCTTACGCAAGTTAGTTCGCCTATTAGGTGGTTGATTCATTATCTAGAAGTCGTAGTTGGCTTAAACTGTCCAACGGCACGTAGGTCGGCTTGAGTGACCGATTGCCATTCAACATATCCAATGCTTTGTCTCGTAAAGTCTCACCATAAAGTTCAGGATAGCTTAAAGTCGTTCCTACAATACAGGAGTCTCTGACAGAGATGATGTTAAGGACTTCCTGCGACGCGGCGTGTCCGACAATCGCCACTTGCTCCTGCCAGTTGAGTTCATTGACAGCATCATATGTTCCTAGTGCTGATTCATCATTGAAACTGATGACACCGACGTGTTTATCCTTATCCCATGTGTTGAGGATATTTTTGACAGCTTCAGAAGTATGACTGCGTGTATTGCCACAATCTAAATATAAGGTTTGTCCCGTGATTGCTGGAAATTGTTGCTCCACCAATTTGACAGCTTGAACCACTCGTTCACGGACAGTCCCTAACACCCTTGAGTCAACGAGTGCAATGAGCTTATCCACCTGACCATCCCAAACCTGTTCTATCCATTCAGTCAATATTTCGCCAGCCAATATCCCCATTTCATAATTATCAATGCCAACATAAGATGTTAGCGGAATGGGAATATCGATAGCAATGATGGGGATTGCACCTAAGGCAGAACGTACCTTCCCACTCAATCGCTCGTTGATATGATACATAATTACCAAATCAACTTGAGCTTCGGCGAGTTCGCGGGCATTTTGTACGGCTCGATCATCGTTCAAGGCATTGTCTTTAAGGATGAGTTGAAGTTCAGGATAACCTGCTAAGGCAGATTCAAAACTCTCGCGCACGGCAACAGGATAACTCGATTGCTCATCAAGGTTGGCGAATCCAATGGTGTAGGATGAGGAAGTCATAGGGTAAAGGCTCAGAATTTATGGACGGTTTGTTTATAAGTAGAGTATATTTTGAATTAATAGTTAGAAACATGAGAGATTCTTAATTATATCAGTCAATGTGTTTAATGAAGATCAAAGCTATTGAACCTTATCGACTTCATTTATGGCAGGCAGTTGTCGCGCGCTTTCGTCATCCGATAGGCTATACCGTTTGTGACGACAAGCTATGGATGCTTCAACGGCATCGACAGGGCCTCGTGTTGGTGCAAATCGGATCACAAGATTCAACACTCGAATTAGAAGTCCTCGCACACACACAGGAGATTGCGCCACGAGTCCTTCGTGAACAAGTCGCCGAAGCGTTGGGCTGTTATCATCACTTGGGCGAGTTTTATGACTTTGCCAAGCAAGACAAAACATTGTGGCAAGTGATTGAACCGCTTGAAGGTCTTCCGATACCTCGAAGCAACGACCTCTACACCGCGTTGATTTCTCTTATAATCGAACAGCATATCGCTTGGACATCCGCGCAAGATGCTCAATATCGCCTGCTACAGTGGGCAGATAATCGGATAACGTACGATGACGAGACCTTTTACGCTTTCCCGACACCCGAACAACTCGCCTCGGCGGACTTAGAAGACTTGTTTCACTTAAAAATCACACACAAGCGCATTCAGATGCTCATCGACATTTCTAGGCAATTTGTATCGCGCGAGCTAGATTTGTACCTGCCCTCTGCTCAGGAATCGGCGGAAGCTCTCTATCAACATCTCCTGTCGATTAAGGGTGTGGGACATTGGACGGCGAGCAATGTCATTTCGCGCGCTTTTGGACTCTATCCCTATGTCCCGCATAATGATGTAGCGGTGCAAGCGGCAGTGAATTGGTACTTTCATGGGGAAGAAGGGCGACTCGATGCAAAGGAACTCCAAGCCCAGTTTGCGGAGTATGGGGAGTACGGTGGGCTGGTCGCACACTTTACGTTGTTGCGCTGGGTAATTGACCGCTATCCAATAGTTAATCTGAAGTAGGGGCGGTTCGCGAACCGCCCTTACATCTTGCCTAGGTGAGAATGCTAACTTAATTCTACTCCCGCATCCCATAGACCTTGACGGTACTGTCCTCAGCGACAGTGATAAATCGCTTACTATCATGCGAGAGGTCGAAGCTCCAGCGGATGGCAATGTCCTCGTTCCATATGGGGTCTGGGATGTCCTCTACGTCGCTCAAATCCAGCACAAAGAGGGCTTCCTCACCCGCACCATGTATAAACAAGGTCTGAGTATCCTCACGATAGATAGCTTCATGAATGAATGGGTAGTCGTTTTCATACTTGTAGAGAAGCTCTTCTGCTTCAACTTCCCAGATTAACACACTACCGCCCTCCGAGACTGCTAGGACATATTGTCCATCCTGCATGAAGGTAACGAATCGACTCAAAGGAGAATCATCGTTCTCACGGTGTTCACTCGCGCTATAGTTCAGCCAGATGCGTTCTTGCGTTTGCCAATCATAAATATGTGGGTGTCCAGCAGAGGAGAGTGCCACCATGAGGGTGCCATCCGCATCAAATGCCATGCTTGAATTAGAGAAGCGGATGTTATTATCAAAGGTCTCGACGAATTCGTCATCCTCCTGCCAATCGCCGGCTTCATCCAAAACCCAACTGTAGAGATAATTGCTTGTGGTCATCAGCAAACGCTGGTTATCGGGTGTGAAGATGATTTCATAGGGGAAACCATTGGTCAAATCAAACTCAATCAAAGGTGTTGGGTCTGCATTCGTCAACAGGGCTTCGACCAACCATAGACTGACAGTATAAGTAAATGACTCCTCGCTTCGCCAACCGCCCACAGTCACCACCCACTGACCGTCAGGGCTGAAGACGGTTTCATTAGATCGAATGGTGTCGAGTCGTGAGATTGAATTGATGACTTCTCCGGTTTGGATATTCAGCATGTACAGCCGAGAATGCGTGTAGGCTAGGGCAATATCGGCTACAGGCGATGTTTTTACATCAATGAGCCAACCCATCACTGGGGTATCTGTTGCGCGCTGGGTGGCTTGCAGAACATTGTCTGCATCCAATTGCAATTCCCAAAGTGTCACTTTGCCACTATGCACAATACAGAGCATTGTATTGTCTGGTGATAGCATATAATCCATGATGAATCCGCCAGATAAATCATCGGGAACATCAAATTTGATGTGCGTAGTCTGTTGGACAACTGGATCGAATAGCGTGTAATCAGGGGTAAATGTCCGTTGATTCATAATGAGGATACTGTCACCCTCAGCTTGGAAATCCCCCAGCCATTCTTGACCATAGCGAATTTTTATAACCGGATCGTCGTCTCCACTAACGAGCGCATCAACATTCAAAAAGAAATTGGATGAAGCACTGTCGAGACTCATGACTTGATGGTCTGTACGCAGAGATAGTTGATATAACTCGTCAGCCAAGTCATCAAAGATTTGACGACGGACAATCGCGGTTTCCTCGCCTCGTTCTTCAACATAGACATGGAGCGAGCCTTCATAGGTTGTGAAGATAGCATAGTCCGCTTCAACTGCATCGGTCTGGGCAATCGCAATCCCATATTGGCAGGCTGAGTCGCTCTCTTCAATGGGGATAGCAAGCGCACTTAGCCCGCTA
>JANQRM010000046.1 GCA_028284565.1 Anaerolineae bacterium
CGACGAGTCCGCGAGTCAATCACGACATTTTCGAGTATCGTCCCAAATTTGCGCGTGGTTTCATAGATTTCGGGTTCAGTTTCGCGCGAGAGGTTAATAGCTTTGGCATAACATCCCCCTTCAAAATTGAAGACCCCATCGTCACTCCAGCCGTGTTCATCATCGCCAATGAGTAGCCGTTCTGTATCGCTCGATAAGGTGGTTTTGCCTGTCCCGCTTAGCCCAAAGAAAATAGCCGTATTGCTTCTGTCTTTGCTCATATTTGCCGAGCAATGCATCGGGAGAACGCCTCGCTTGGGGAGCAAGTAATTCATCACACTAAATATCGACTTCTTAATCTCTCCAGCGTAACTTGTTCCGCCAATTAAGACTAATCGCTTCGCTAGATTGACCAAAATGAATGTATTGGAATTTGTTCCATCCGTCGGAGGATCCGCCCGAAACGTCGGGACATTGATAACCGTATAGTCGGGTTGAAAATCTGCCAGTTCCTCATGGCTTGGTTGGAGAAACATATTGCGTGCAAACAGATTGTGCCACGCATCTTCTGTAATCACACGGACAGAGACACGATAAGATGCATCGACACCGCAGAAGCAATCTTGGACATAAATGTCACTATTTTGTAAATAGGCGGCAATCTTTGCATAAAGACGCTCAAATTGAGCCTCAGACAGTGGACGATTGGTCGTTCCCCACCAGATATCCTCTTGAGTTGTCGCTTCTTGGACAACAAAGCGGTCATTGGGTGAGCGTCCAGTATGGGTTCCTGTTCGTGTCACTAAAGGACCTAGGTGAGCAACCATCCCTTCACGATTCTTTACTGCACTTTCATACAGTTGCGCTGTATGCAAATTGCTATGGATACTGTTGAGGTTTCGTAGCCCCAATTCTTCGAGATATGATACAAGTTGTTCATTGACAAGGTTAACCATACACTTTGCTCCTTAGCTAAGCCTTAAGCTAATTGTCTAGCAAGGACCTGATTCGCTGTAGTGAGCAACGTCATCGAACAACATGCTATTCTTCCCGTTTTCAGTGATGTCCGTGTTTTCGATATGTCGTTGTATTGGCGGAATTATGACATTCATCCAAACGGCGGATGATTTTCACCACCTGACCGCTAGATAAAGAGAGGATTTAATAAGGTATGATAGAACAGAACGATTGGGGAAAGTGAGCATACTATGCGATTACTTATTACTTATGCAAGTCCCAATGGCTCTACTGCGGAAATCGCTACTTTTATGGGACATCTGTTGAGTGCGTATGATGTCGACATCACCGTTTGTCATGCAGATGACACACAAGACCGTGAAGACTATGATGCCTTTATTTTGGGGTCAGCGGTTCATAGTGGCATGTGGTTGCCTAGCCTCTCGCGCTTTATGTTCCGCTTTGAAGAACAACTCAAAGCGAAATCTGTCTTCCTCTTCCTCGTTTGCATCATTGTTCTGGAAGAAAACGGCTTAGACAAAGCCGTCCGGGATTACGTTTGGGACGAGGCTTTAGAGAAATTGGATATCTCGCGTGACCATATTCACGCTTTTGCTGGACGACTGGATTGGAATCGCATTACTGGCGACGAACACTGGATTATCAAAGGAACCTATGAAGGCAAAATGCTGGATGAAATTGGCAGTGGGGATTATCGGGATTGGCAACTGATTAGTGACTGGACTCATTGGCTTGCCCAACAACTTCATTTACAACCTAAATTGCTAGATAATGACACCATCACAAACACAACCAAAGACGAAACCATCACCGAAGAAGAGGTTGCTCAATTATCGTGGCCCGATAACCCAAGCGAAGCAGGTGCAATTTAGGCAGTTTATGTTATCCATTTTCTTAGCATACGCTAGACAAGTTGACAGTCGATGCACCTTTATGACACCAAACCAGACATCGAAGTCGATCACAAAATGCTCACGGAAATTATTAATGTTTCCCTATGGGCAGGACAGTTACTCCTGCAACATGGCGCACCAACCCAAATTGTCGAAGAAACAGTTCACCTTATCGGCACGGGTTTGGGGTGTGATTGGCTCGATGTCGTCGTGTTGACGAATTCAGTCGCAATCACCGCTACAGGCAATCATGATTTCCGAACCAAAGTGCGTCGTGTGGTCAAAATCGGTGTCAATATGCAAGTCATTTATGATGTGAATAATCTCAGCCGCTGTATCTGGGAAGGTCAGACAGATATTGTTGATGCAAAACACGAATTAAGACGAATCAGTGATCAAACTCGAAATTATGGTCAGTGGACAACAACGCTTATGGTTGGCATTGCCTGCGCCTCTTTTAGCCGTTTATTTGGAGGTGATATACCGACTCTCGTGATTACCTTTTTTGCCTCTTCTTTCGGTATGTTGGTTCAGCAGGAA
>JANQRM010000047.1 GCA_028284565.1 Anaerolineae bacterium
CACCCGATGATGCTGTCATCATAGCTCAGTTATTCAAAGAAGCAGGTGTTGATGTGATGGATGTATCGTCCGGGCAAACGACACGGCTGGCTCAACCGCGTTATGGTCGTATGTACCAAACGCCATTTGCTGACAAAATCCGTAATGAAGTGGGGATTGCAACCATGGCAGTGGGCAACATTTACGAACCCGATCATGTCAATAGCATCATCGCCTCTGGTCGTGCCGATTTATGTGCGATTGCCCGCGCTCACTTATCCGATCCATATTGGACACATCGCGCCGCCGCCGAAATCGGATACACCGACACGCATTGGACTCCACAATACCTGACAGGTAAAGTCCAACTGGAGCGTATCTGGGAACGTAAACGACAGATTGCTCAGCAATGAAACCGCTAACGGAACAACAGGCAGTCGTCACAGGGGGAAGTCGCGGGATAGGCAAGGCGATTGCTCAGGCATTACTTAAGGCAGGGGTACAGGTAACAATTATTGGGCGTAACAATGAGACTTTGAAAGCGACGGCTATCGAAATTGGTGCCGATGGTGAGGTTGCCGATATAACTAATCCGGATGCGATACAATTGGCATTTGAGCGTATTTCTGCGAAACAATCCATTGACATTTTAGTTAACAACGCAGGCATCGCGACTTCCTCAGCCTTTCACCGAATGGACTTGACGCACTGGAAACAGATGTTAGATGTCAATTTGACGGGTACGTTTTTATGTACACAGGCGGTTATCCGTGGGATGCGTGAACAAGGTTATGGTCGTATTATCAATATTGTCAGTACCGCTGGCTTAACTGGATATGCCTATGTCGTGGCGTATTGTGCGGCTAAACATGGTGTAATTGGTTTGACACGTTCATTGGCAATTGAAGTTGCCCAACAAGGAATTACAGTTAATGCGATTTGTCCCGGTTATACTGATACGGATATGGTCACCAATGCTGTTAAAAATATCACCCAGAAAACAGGACGTACTGAAGTTGAAGCCATCGCGGAATTGGTGAAGCATAATCCGCAAGCCCGTTTAATCCAGCCGGAGGAAATCGCCCAAGCAGTTTTGTGGCTCTGTCATCCGACATCAGCCAGCGTAACAGGGCAATCAATTGCCATTGCAGGCGGGGAAGTCTTTTGAGCGACCACACAAGCGCAGAACGAACTGGACACGTTACTAGATAAATGACACCAATCATGAGAAGAGAAATTAAATCAAGATGACACATGAATTACTCCCGAAACGATCTTTTGCAGATTATCAAGCAACCCATTTTTTATGGGAAGTTTCTGGCAAAGTTGCTACCATCACCCTCAATCGACCCGATAAGAAAAATCCACTCACCTTTGAATCCTATGCTGAATTGCGCGACTTATTCCGCCAACTCGTTTATGCTAGTGATATCAAAGCCGTCGTCATAACCGGTGCAGAAGGTAATTTCTGTTCTGGCGGGGATGTCCATGAAATTATCGGACCGCTAACACAAATGACGATGCCGGAACTACTCGAATTTACGAATATGACAGGCGATTTAGTGAAGGCAATGCGTCATTGTCCGCAGCCTATAATCGCGGCGGTTAATGGCATCTGCGTCGGCGCAGGTGCAATTTTAGCGATGGCATCCGATTTCCGTTATGGGACACCGGATTGCAAAACAGCATTCTTGTTTACACGAGTCGGGTTAGCCGGTTGTGATATGGGAGCCTGTTCGATTCTTCCACGGATTATCGGTCAGGGACGAGCATCTGAATTGCTCTTTAGTGGTCGCACGATGACGGCTGAAGAAGGGTTTCAATGGGGATTTTATAATGCTTTATATGAAGCGGATGAGGTCTTAAGCCAAGCCCAAGATATGGCAGAACGCTTGGCAAGTGGTCCAACTTTTGCCCATGGAATCACCAAAGCTATGCTCCATCAAGAGTGGGCGATGGATATCGATTCCGCGATTACTGCTGAGGCACAGGCACAAGCCGTTTGTATGCAAACCAACGATTTCCGACGTGCCTACGAAGCCTTTGTCAAGAAGGAACGTCCCATATTTGAGGGAGATTAAACCTCGTGTTAAGCGACATGAGCTTGCCGTTTTTTGCGGATGAACATCGTGATTTACAGACTCTCTTGGCGCGCTGGTGCGAAGAAAATCTAACTGATTTAGATCATGACGATGATATTGAGCGTGTCGATCAGCGTTGCCGCCAATTAGTACAAGCGATGGGGTCGGCTGGCTGGTTAGCATATTGTGTGCAACTAGCCTATGGCGGTCAGCTTCCAGAGTTAGACTCTCGTGCGTTATGTATCGCCCGCGAAACCTTGGCTTATTATGATGGGCTGGCAGACTTTAGCTTTGCTATGCAAGGGCTAGGTAGTGGGTCAATCACCTTATTTGGAACTGAACAACAGAAGCAACACTATTTGCCCAAAGTTGCCACTGGCGAGATGATTGCCGCTTTCGCTTTATCTGAACCAGACGCAGGATCGGATGTAGCCGCAATTAAGACCACCGCGACCTTAGAGGGGGATTCCTATATACTGAATGGAACAAAGACATGGATATCCAATGGGGGTATCGCCAATTATTATGTTGTCTTTGCCCGTAGCGAAGCGGTTGCAGGATCACGGGGATTGTCAGCGTTTATTGTACCGGCACAGACCAGTGGACTGGAAATTGCCGAAAGGATTGAAGTGATTGCACCTCACCCATTGGCAACCCTCAAATTTGAAAATTGCCGAATTCCTCAATCTGCCTTATTAGGTGAGACAGGACGAGGCATGAAAGTGGCACTAGCGACATTAGATATTTTTCGAGCTTCTGTCGGTGCCGCCGCAATCGGGTTCGCTAGGCGCGCCTTCGATGAAGCTCTGGATCGTGCTAAGTCACGTGAAATGTTTGGTCAAACACTCGCGGATTTCCAGCTAATCCAAGCCAAGTTAGCGGATATGGCAACCGCTATTGATTCCGCACAGTTATTAGTCTATCGAGCGGCATGGTTACGTGATGTTCAAAAGGTACGCCCAACTCGTGAAGTCGCTATGGCAAAGATGCAAGCTACAGAATCCGCCCAACAAGTGATTGATGATGCCGTGCAAATCTTTGGTGGCTTGGGAGTCAAACGGGGTGTGGTTGTTGAACGCTTGTATCGTGAAATTCGGGCATTACGGATATATGAAGGCGCAACCGAGGTGCAAAAAATGATTATTGCTCGTTCATTGTTAACCTAAGGAGCAATGAAATGCAGTATACGGCTCATGTAGATACATTTGCTTTTGACAATTTACCACCGAAAGAACAATGGGCAGATTTGATATTTGATTTGCCAGAATTACAATATCCTGACCACCTAAATAGTGCTGTAGAATTGCTCGATAAAGCCATTGAGAAGGGCTGGGGCGAGCGCATCGCAGTTTATGGAAGTCACATTCGCTGGACATATGCCGAACTTTTGCAACGAGTGAATCGGGTGGCACAGGTTTTAACAACGGATTTAGGTTTAGTTCCGGGCAATCGTGTATTGTTACGGGGTCCAAATCATCCGATGTTGGCGGTGACATGGTTCGCGGTAATTAAAGCGGGACTCATAGCGGTAACGACGATGCCTCTGCTTCGTGCTAAAGAACTCACACAAATAATTGAAAAAGTAGAAATTCAAGTCGCTTTATGTGATAGTCGCTTTGCCGACGAACTAGAAGCCGTTGAATCACCTTATTTGAAACACAAATTGTATTATTTGGATGATTCATCCGAAGGGCTTGAAGCGCGAATGACAACCCATTCGGGTACATTTGAAGTTGTCGATACCGCTCTCGAAGACCCTGCGCTGATTGCCTTTACCTCAGGTTCAACCGGACAACCCAAAGCCACGATTCATTTTCATCGGGATGTGATGGCAATTTGTGATACCTTCCCCAAATCAATCGTTCAGATTGAATCGGATGATATTTGTATTGGCTCGCCGCCACTTGGCTTTACATTCGGCTTAGGGGGTATCTTATTATTCCCGCTTCGGGTTGGTGGAGCATCCATTCTCATCGAAAAATACACACCCGAATCATACCTCCAGACAATTGATGACTTAAAGGCAACCATCTCTTGGACAGCACCGTTTTTCTATCAAAAGATGGCAAAATTTACAGATCAGTATCATTTGCCGTCTCTGCGGAAGTGTGTCTCGGCTGGTGAAACCTTGCCCCCTGCAACCCGCGCACGTTGGAAAGAAAAGACGGGCATTGAGATAATTGATGGGATTGGCGCTACCGAAATGCTCCATATTTTCATATCGCATACGGAGGCGGATGCTAAACCGGGCGCAACCGGAAAACCCATCCCCGGTTATCAAGCACGGGTGATTGATGATAATGGCAAGGATGTTGGTGTGGGCGTTGTTGGACGATTAGCGGTAAAAGGACCAACGGGATGTCGCTACCTCGCAGATGAGCGTCAACGAACCTATGTCCAAGATGGATGGAACATCACGGGCGATTCGTACTTGATTGATGAAGAAGGCTATTTTGTCTATCAAGCGCGCAGTGACGATATGATTATTACATCGGGCTATAACGTCGCTGGTCCCGAAGTCGAGGCGACACTTATTCAGCATGATGCCGTTACTGAATGTGCAGTGGTGGGTGTACCCCATGCTGAACGCGGTACAATCATCAAAGCCTTTATCGTACTCCGCGATAATGTAGTTGGTAATGAGGCACTGATTCAAGAGTTACAAGATTTTGTCAAAAACAGAATCGCACCGTATAAATATCCGCGCGCCATAGAATTTATCGATTCTTTACCTCGTACGGATACCGGCAAGTTACAGCGTTATGTCTTGCGCGAGAAGGGATGAAACAATGCAGATTTTACAACCGTCTGGCTGGGCAAGACCCCGTGGTTATGCGAATGGAATCGTTGCGAGTGGTCAATGCGTGTTTGTCGCGGGACAAATTGGCTGGAATGCGAATCAAGAATTTGAAACACAGGACTTTGTGGGGCAAACCCGCCAAGCCCTAGAGAACATCGTGGCGATCTTAGCCGAAGCCAACGCACAACCCAATCACATCACACGCATGACATGGTATATTGTGGATAAACATGAGTATCTGACAAAGGCTAAAGCAATTGGAATGGCATATCGAGAGATCATTGGCAACCATTATCCAACAATGACCGCAATTGAAGTGTCTGGCTTATTGGAAGATGAGGCACAGGTCGAGATCGAAGTGACCGCAGTCATTCCTTTGACAACATTATGAAGGCAATATAGTGTGTGAAAGGATATTTGCGATACACTCAATTAACGCGATTTAGAATAAGGTTCTCTACAGCACGAGTGAGAATTGGCTCATACAAAAAAATGATATTGAGTCCGGCAGGATTCGAACCTGCAACCAATTGATTAAAAGTCAACTGCGCTGCCATTGCGCCACGGACCCTTTACAGCCAAAACATGATACAAAATTCTCGATTTTGAATCAAGCATCAAATCGTATACGGTTGTTAAGAACCTCTTATCTTGATGCGTCCTCTCTGTTACAATCAAATATCTATGATGAAGTGGAGCTAAGAACACATGATTACTGTTCAACGTATTGCATATAAACCCAAAGATGCCGACACCAAACCGCCTAATCATTTCTCACGAGTTCAACTAGAAGAAGCACAGCTCGTCAAAGACTATGGCATTGAAGGAGATGCCAAAGGTGGCAGTGGAGACCGCCAACTCAATGTAATGTGCTATGACACGGTACAACAACTACATGATGAAGGCTTTAACACCCAACCTGGTCAATTGGGTGAGCAAATTGTTGTTCAGGGCTGCGATGTCGCCACCTTACACAAAGGTGATATCCTTAAAATTGGTGACAACGCCCTCATCGAAGTCGTCGGTCTGCGAACAGGTTGTCAACGCTTCCGCAAGATTCAAAACAAAGAGATTCCTGACTACGAAGACCGCATCGGAATTATGGCGAAAGTGATTGAAGGCGGACTGATTCGCGTCGGTTCAACTATCGAGGTTATTCGAGCGAGCGACAATGTCAGAATACGTCACGATTGAGAGCGAATCCACCGACGACCCCAATATCATCGAACTCTACATCAACCAAACCCTCACCAATGAGACAGAAGAGGTCTATCCCTCCAGTACAGAAGGCGATGTCGGTTCACCTATTGCTCAGATGCTATTTCAAGGAGTCGACGGCATTCAGGCACTCCATATCACCGAAGATTGCCTGATTATCACACGAGCACCCGATACCCCGTGGGAAGTCATCATTGATGAAATTCGTGATGCCCTGCGTGACTTTTTCCTGTAATTGATGAACGCCATCTATCAATTCAAACTCCGTCGTGACATTAAGATGGATGGCGATTTGCAATTGGCACGTCGTGAACCCAACGGCTACTTTTCGCTGTTGGGAGATGCCCAAACGCTCGCAGAAGAACACTTTCCAGAAAGTCAGCAATTCACCCGAGATGGTCAGCAAGGTTACGCAGCGCAAGGCAGTCTCGAATTGTTACCGACTCTCATTCGACGGCTCAGTTTCATTCAGACCATATATGTGATTGTAGAAGATTCACCCCAAGTACAGGACATCCTACACCAATGCTCACAGACAATCCATTGGCGAGAGCAAGATGGTCATTTATTAATCGAAGCGACCCCACATTACACCTTCTTTGAATATGCTGATATTGCGATACGCAAAACGAAAAATGTCGCTGATACACGCAAGACTTTATCGCTACTACTTGATGCCTTGCTCAAACGTACTGATAATCCCAAAGCCCATAATTTACTAGCACAGGTTCAATCCGCCACCACAACAACCCCACTATGCCATGGCATTCATTACTACAAAGCCAAGTTTTTTCCACGCATGGCACGAGCAATGCTAAATTTATCACAACAGCGTATCGGGCAGGAAACAGTCCGAGTCCTCGACCCTTTTGTCGGCAGTGGGACAACCTTACTCGAATCCTCAACTTTGGGATTAGCGAGTGTCGGTTGGGATATTGACCCGCTATCCGTATTGATTTCACAGACCAAACTAAATTTCTTACAACATTCTGCACAGGGTTTTGAAGATGAGTTGGCAAGAATTTTTCTAATTTCACAAGCTAACTATTACCCAAATATCCCAAATATATCCCAAATTCAATTTCCAAAGTGGTTATTGAAGAATCGCAAGATGACCGACGAGGTCGCACAATCACTTTATGAGGAAATCGCCCAAGTTCAGCACTTAACTCAGCAAGTATTACCTGAGTTCCGGGATATATGGCGTGTATTGCTTTCCGATGCACTCTCACGGCGGATAAAGATGCGCTTTCTCGGCACAGGTGTTGGACGTTTTTCGCTCAACTTCTCCAAAACACCGTTGATGACCCTGTTTACTCGCTCCCTCTATCGCTTGAGTCGCACGCTCTCTGCATGGGAATGGTTAGAGGAAGCATTGAATTTACATCTCGCACCTTCAATAGCTCAGTTGGGTGATGCGCGCCAAGCATCCGATAATCCATTTGATGTTATCGTGACCTCTCCCCCCTATTTACCTGCGTCAAGTGGACGAGAAAGCTATGCTAAAGCTCGCGCACCCTCTTTACTCGCACTCGGCATGACGACCTTAGATGAGGTCGATTCATTGTCAGATACAGCTGTGGGGTCAATGGACTCATCATCCATTGCATGGGATGAATTAACGCCTGATGTAAAAAAACTCATTCAATGGCTCGAAGCCGATACCTTGCGCACCCTCAAAGCCGAACCAACAGCACGTTACTTTTTGGAGATGCGACAAAGTTTTATGGCGATGAAGCAGATGCTTGTTCAATATGGCGTAGCGATGGTCGTCATTGGTCGCCAGAGTACCTATTATGATTATCAAAGTCGTGAAGTGCTATTTTGTGTCCCAGTCGCCGAATGGTTGGCACAAGAGGCCGAGTTCGCTGGATTAGTAGTCGAGGAACAAGTCCATATCCCACTACAAAAAGCCAATCGTAACGCCCGTCCGCGCTCGCTTGATGATTATGATGAAACGATTCTCATTCTCCGAAAGCCTTAATTAACCTCGTCCTCGTTGATAACCATCAGTATCCGATATTTCATCCACAAAGCTATCCGTCAATTCACCATCCGTATTGAGACGCACCCGCCCATCAACCACCACATCATCCATATCAAGGACATCAACCGGTTCGTTCTTTCGTCGAAATCTCTGCTGACGCGCGTAACTACGTTCAAGTTCACGATCTAACTCACGTTGTATCTGCTCTTCTCGGCGTTGTGCCCCTGCCCCATGTTGCTGATAATATTCGACGATATTAGAAACCGCACCAATACCCCAAAAGAACGTGACGAAGATGGGCCATGGGAAGGAGAAAGCACCATCCTCTATCCCAGAATTTAGCCAGATAATCCACAACACGATATTGACAACAGAATATATCACCAGATGTGTAATGAGTTCGCCCCGCTTTTTCATCCGTTGTTCGATACGCCTACGGATGCGTTGCTCCTCTGTCATCAAATTGGGTTTAGACTTGGATTTCTCCTCGATTTTCTCCGCAAGTTGTTCGATATAATCTGCACCCTGTCGTATCTTCGACTCGACCTTCTTACCGAATTCGGAGAAGTCGAAGTTGCCCATATCCCATGAACCCTCGACCTTCACCAAGCGACCTTGCTCGTCTCGCTTGACGGATATGTTGGGATTTTGCGACGGTTCTTCACGACGAGGTTGAGGAGTTAATGCAACGATACTGCGGTCTTCTGGGAGTTCTGTCACACCGGATGCATCCATCGCGGCAATAAAGGCGTACATCATTTCAACAGCTGTGGCATAACGTTGGGTGGGGTCTTTTGCTAAGCCCTTCGCCAAAACTGCATCAATCTCTGGCGTCAATTCGGTATTAACCGAACTCGGTGGGTTTGGCTGGGTGTAGATATGTTCATGAACAATCGCATACGGTGTATCCGCTGTAAATGGGACATGCCCCACTAACAATTCATACAACAAAATTGCAAAGGCATAAATATCAGTCGCAGGCGTTAGATTCTTGTCGCCCTGTGCTTGTTCAGGCGAGATATAAAACGGTGTTCCCAACATCACATCATGACTAATCGTAGAAGACCCCAATTGAGCAATGCGCGCCAATCCAAAGTCTGTTAGATACGGTGTATCACGTGAATCAATCATGATATTGGATGGCTTCACATCCCGATGCAAGACATCATTTTCATGGGCATAGGTCAGAGCTTCAGCAACAGTCATCATAATCGACTGGACTTCGGCAAGAGACAAGCTCCGCTTCATCAAACGACGCTTGAGCGTTTGCCCCTGCACATATTTCATCACTAAATAGGGACGACCACCATCGTCATCATAATCATAAATCGGGATGATATTGGGATGTTCCAAGCTGGCGACAATCCGCGCCTCACGCTGAAAGCGCGCCAAAAAGGTTTCATCTTGCGTGAACGTTTCGTGCATCACTTTCACAGCCACGTCACGATCTAATTTGGCATGATAGGCTTGGTAGACGGTTGCCATCCCCCCCTGCCCGATTTGTCGGATAATTTCATACGGACCGAGGGATTCCCCCGCTTCTAACGGCATTGGTTACTCCATTGTCCATTGACGACCACACTCCCTATTGTACGCGCGCCTCATGGACTCCTTCAAGTTGTGGATGAATCAGCAGTGGGAATCTTCAGTACTTCCCCATTGTCATATACGGCATGTTCTACTGATTTGTTGCAATTATACAGGGTCGCTAACAGAAACAATAAAAATTGGTTACAATCAAGCAAAGTAAACTACATTGTTTATATAACAACGAGGGATTGAATGTCGCTAATTATTGAAGATTTAACGATGGTTTTTGACAATGGCTTCAAAGCCTTAGATAAAGTCAGTTTTGAAATACCAGAAGGTCAATTTGTCGCCATCATCGGCTTGAGTGGGTCGGGAAAATCGACCCTCCTTCGCTGTATCAACCGTCTGCTTGAACCCACGGCAGGACGTATTGTCTGGAATGGTCTCGATATAACTGCTCTCAGTAGTGAGGAAATCAATCAAGTCCGTCGGCGTATGGGGATGATTTTCCAGCAATTTAACTTGGTCAAACGTTCCAAAGTGCTGACCAATGTCTTATCAGGACGCTTGGGTTATACCAATCCACTGTACAGCTTTTTCAATTATTTTCCGAAAGAAGATAGAGAGCGAGCCATAGCCAATTTAGAACGAGTCGGTATCGGTAACCAAGCCTATAAACGGGCCAGCGCACTAAGTGGTGGACAACAACAACGGGTCGCCATCGCTCGCGCCTTAATGCAGAATCCTGAACTGATGCTTGCAGATGAACCCGTTGCCAGCCTCGATCCAGCAACCTCGCATTCAGTAATGAAATACATTAAGGATTTAAATACAGAAGACGGTTTGACCATTTTGTGTAGCCTACACTTCCTGAGTCTCGCACGCACCTATTCAGACCGCGTGATAGCATTGAAAGATGGCAAACTCGAATTCGATGGTTCACCCGCCGAAATTGATAACGTCCGCTTCAAAGAAATCTATGGCGAAGATGCCGTCGAAGTTCAGATTAATTAGGAGTACCCTATGACAACCAATCAACCCAAACCCCAAAGTTCAAAATCTACCCTCCGACGCTTACTCGTTATTCTTGGTATCGTCATTGGTTTTGTGATTTATGCTTATGGCTGGCGCGTGACAGATATTGATCTCGCCAAACCCCAAGAAGCCCAACGTCAAGAGAATCTCCAAAATGTCTTGGGAGATTTGCTCTCACCCAACATCCTTGACCAAGACACAGAGGCAGTGTTCCTCCGCACAAGTTTCTTGATGGGTTGCGATGAAGACGTCAAAGTCGATGTGATGTCGCAAGACAACGCCTTTATTGAAGTCACCCCCACCTGTGGCGATACAGGCGACATCATCACCATCCGCGTCGTTGGCTTTGAACCCTCTGTACCGGGACGCATTGGTTGGGTTCCACCAGAGGGGCAAGCGCGCCCCCGTCCCATCCTTGAATCAGGACGTGAAGACTTTTTGATTGACTCCACGGGTGGCTTTACTGGCACAGTTGAAGTCCCGCGCATTCGGGATAGCGAAGGACAAATCCACGAAATCGTCATTCGTGCCGATATTCCCACAGGTCCGATTGTCGCCAGCGACACCGCTCAACAGGTCTTTATCCGCATGGTACAGACCATCTTCATGGCACTCTTAGCAACCTCCATTGCAATTCCCATTGCGGCATTCATCAGTTTCTTCGCCGCCCGAAATTTGATGCGTCCAGTCGAGATGTCTGTAGGGAGTTTGCTAGTTGCCTTCATCGCCTTTGCATTAGGCATTACAGTCGGCGCACAATTACTCACACCCATCGGCACATTCACGACTGCCATTGCTTCTAATCAACCTGCTGAAGCCGTCAATTTCCTCTTTGGAGAAGGGAATGCTGGAGGAATCGTGCTGGCGATTATTGCTCCGATTGTGTTAATTGCCCTACTCATCGTTGCCATTCGTGTCCTCGCCTCCATGCGAAAAGAAGAAAAAATCAAATCCAAAGTAGATGTGCGCGTCCAGCAAGAAACACCCAAAGACAAGCTCTTCCGTGTGATGAATGTGATTCTGGTAGCGGTCATCGTCATCTTAATTGTGGCAACACTTGGCGGCTGGGCAATCACCGTCAGTGAACCTCTCGTCGATATTGGCGAAAGTATCCGTCCGCAATTCTTAGTCGAACTCGAAATAGGCACAGAAGAAATCCATCCCCTCAATCCACTCGAATGGACACAGAATGCGATTGCAGATGGAATAGTCGCCATTGGCACACTGCTGAATATCATCGGGACACTCACTGCGCTCATGATGCCCATCATTGCTGGCGTAACAGCTGGCTTTAGCTTCGCGTCGATTGCTACTACGCTCTTTGCCTCACCCATACGTGAGATGAGAGGCACACCCAACTATGTCTTAGGTGCGATACTCGGTGCAATTGGTGGGGCATTACTCATGGCATTTATGGCAACACTTGGTATGTCCGCCGCCTTATTCGCTTTACTTCCGCCCTTCGTAGCGGCAGTCATCGGTTCACAAATCTTGTTGATGATTTATGAACGCCTCCAACCCAATACCAATCCCTACGACGTGCAATCTAGACGTCGTGTCATTCGTACCATCATCACGATTGTAGGATTAGTGGGCGTTTTCTATCTTGTAGCGAGTTTCTTGAACATCCAACGTGCACTTGTGAATGACATCCTCCCATCACCAGATAATCGGGTTGAATTCTTGGGACTTTTCTCTACTCCTGAATATATCTTCCAAAATATGGTCATAGGCGCGATACTCGGCGGCATTGGTGGGGCATTAGCTGGTGTAACTGCCAGCTTCCCACTGGGGACAACCCTCTACAATGTCTCCCGTGCCTTGCTGAATACCATTCGCTCTATCGAACCGCTCATTATGGGTTTGGTCTTCGTCATCTGGGTGGGGATTGGTCCCTTTGCTGGTGTCCTTGCATTGACACTCCACTCCATCGCTGCACTCGGCAAGCTCTACTCTGAACAGATTGAGAATATCGATCCGGGTCCCATCGAAGCCATTCAATCCACAGGAGCGGGTTGGTTCCAGACCGTCATCTACGCCGTTGTCCCACAGATTGTACCTCCCTATATTGCCTTCACGATGTACCGCTGGGATATTAACGTGCGGATGTCCACCATTATCGGTTTCGTCGGCGGCGGTGGCATTGGCTTGCTTCTACAACAACAAATCAACCTCTTGCAATACAAAGAGGCTGGCGTTGCCGTACTCGCGATTGCGGTTGTCGTCTCCATCTTGGATTACATCAGCGCATCCATCCGGGAACGACTCGTCTAACGTTCATCTTAACAATCTTGTAATGGCGTACAGCTGTACGCCCTTACACGCCCCTCCATGTAATGCCTCAATAAAATTTGAAATCTGCTATCTGAAATCTGTCCCCTCATCGCTATAATGCTCGTGTTTGTCTGTATACATGGACTAGTGGATGAAGAAGCGCGTTTATTTTCCGGGACTGGATGCCCTACGTTTTTGGGCGGCGATTGTCGTGGTTATTGGACACATCGACCAATTCAAATCCTTCTTTCGAGTCGATGACAAGTACCATCATGGCATTTTCCAAATCTCGCTACCCTTTCTGGATGAACCGCTTGGCGGGCTGAGTGCATGGGATGCGGTGACACTCTTCTTTGTCCTCAGTGGCTTCCTCATTACCTATTTGCTACTCGCTGAACTCGGCGAAACCAACACGATTAACGTCCGCAAATTTTACATTCGGCGTATCTTACGGATATGGCCCCTCTATTACTTAATAATCGGTATCGGCTTTTTTGTTGTACCGGGCATTGTGCGCCTCACAGGATACGACGGCTATTACATCCCAATGGGAGATGACTTTTTCCTCAAGTTATTTTTGTTTGTCTTTTTCCTGCCCAATGTGACAATTACACCAATGATTACACTGTCACCTGTCGCGCTGACGCATCTCTGGTCAATTGGCGTGGAGGAACAATTCTATCTACTATGGCCCCGACTCTTACGCGCCTTCCGTCGTTATGTTCTGCCCTGCTTGTTGGGCATCATTGTCATCAAGCTCTTATTCAATGCCTATGCAGGCTACTATTGGGCAACGAATCCTCCAATCAACGGTTATGAAGGCTGGGATTTTGTCGTATTGTTCTTGATTGGCTTCCGTATCGAGAGCATGGCAATAGGTGGAGTCGGGGCGTATCTCATCTACCACAACAAAGAGCGCATTCTCTCTATCATCTTCCATCCAGTTGTAGAAAAGCTGATCTTCTTTGGGATCGTGGCACATCTATTTGTTTTGCGTGTCTTCCACCCTTGGGGAGATTATGCCGTTTCTGTGCTGTATATTCTCTTTATTCTGAATTTGTCCTGCAATCCCAAATCGACAGTCAAGCTCGACCATCATATCTACCGAGAAATCGGTAAGTTTTCCTATGGCATATATATGTACCACTTGACAACGATTTATTTGACGCTGATGTTCTTTGACATCATCGGATTTAATGACAATGGTTTAATCTACAACATTGCCTTATTCTCAGTTGTTATTGCCTCGACAGTTGGTCTTTCGGCACTCACCTATTATATCTATGAATTGCCCTTCTTACGCTTGAAAAAGCGATTCACCATTATCGAGAGTGGCGCACAAATTGAATCGACGGATGCCCCGCCCTCATACACGCATGTCTTATCCGATTCTCCGACTAACCACTAAGTCGAATCGGTAGAGTCTTCATACCGTGTAAAAGTAACGACTCAGACCATTGCAAATCTTCCACGGCTGTATTCAGTTCACTATTGGGATACGCTTGCAAGAAGCTATTCATCGCAATCGCCCCTTCTAAGCGAGCTAAAGGCGCACCCAAGCAATAATGAATGCCCATCCCAAAGGCAATATGCGGGTTCGGGTCACGGGTGATGTCGAGTGTATTCGGGTTCTCAAATTTCGCCGGGTCGCGATTCGCCGCGATGAGTGAGGGCAAGACAATATCCCCTTGTGGGATGGTTATGCCTGCAATTTCCACATCTTCCAACGCCCAACGCATCGTCGTGGTTTCTACAGGACCATTAAAGCGCAAGAGTTCCTCAATGGCTGTTTTGATATGTTCAGGATGCTGAACCAGCAAGTCTAGTTGGTCACGATGTTGCATGAGAGCCAACGTCCCATTGCCAATCAAGTTGACCGTCGTTTCATGCCCAGCCACCAAGAGCAAGAAGATCATGCTGATCAATTCTTCTCGATTGAGTGTTTCGCCGTCTTCTTCCACAGAGACCAAACCACTAATCAAATCCTCGCGGGGGTTTTCTTGACGTTCCTCAATCATTTCATGGATATACATCGTGAATTCCAACGCGGCAATTTGTGCCTCTTCCATCAGTCCACTATAGAGTAGGGTTTTCGTCCAGCGATGAAAGCGCGGCTGGTCATCTAATGGCACACCCAACAATTCCGCAATGACCGTACTTGGTAAGGGCAATGCGAACTCCGCAATCAAATCAATCGTTTGTTTGCCTTCCATCGCATTTAACAAGTCATTTGTAATCTCTTGGATTCGGGGTTCCAGATTTTGAATCATGCGCGGGGTAAAGGCTTTGTGAACGAGTGATCGTAAGCGGGTATGATCAGGTGGGTCCATAAACAGCATGTTGCGGTTGGTAATAGCAAAGGCTTCATCTTGGGGTGGCTGTTGTGCCAATTGTTCGGGTGTCAGATGCTCTTCGATATTTTTGCCAAAACGCGAATCTCGCAAGACCGCCACACAATCATCATAGCGTGTAAAGAACCAGAAGCGTCGCCCGGTCATGGGTCCATAATCCGAATAAATCGGGTCATGCTGGCGCATCTGTTCATATACAGGTTGCGGATTTGCGCGGGTCTTCAGTTCCATAATGGGATACTTCGAGAGTTGTGTCTCCATACAAGATTTCCTTTAGAATCACGTCTATCTACGATAGTATACGGAATATCTTTACATGAGTTGTCTTGTGAAAGGTAAAAAAGATGCTACAGGGCAATATTATACAGTTAAGAACCGTCCGCACAGATGATATTGAAAAGTTGTATGAGTTTCATCACAACATCGCAAATCGTGGGGATTACTTTCCTGTAGGGGTGATGTCCGAACCCGCATTCAAACAACATTTTCAGGAAACTGGTTTCTGGCAAAAAGATGAGGGCATGCTTCTAATCGTGAGCAATGAAGGCAATATTATTGGGCATATCGAATTCTTTCAGACTGTTGCTTATTTAGATGAACTAGAATTGTCGTATCATATCTATACCATATCACATCGCGGACAAGGCGCAACGACAGAGGCTGTTTCACTCATGACAGGTTATCTTTTTGATCGCCTAAAACACAATCGTATTCGCCTCATGATTCATCCAGCCAATCTCGCTTCCAAACGTGTTGCGGAGAAGTGTGGCTATCAATTTGAAGGAGTCGCACGCGGTGCTTGGTTTAATAAAGGTCGCAACCAAGATATTGAGGTGTACGCCATCTTGCGTGAAGACTATTATCAAACAACTTAGGAAAAATCAGACGATTGTATGAATATCCTCAATCAATTTTCATTTGTGATCGCGGTTGCAATTGTCGGTATTATCTTTGTCCTATTCTTAACCACCCGCAGAAGTTGGAGTCCTGTCTTACGGGTTGGTTTGATACTTGGCGTGGTTGTTATTGCCATAGGGATTAGTGTTGCTTTTCGCTATCCTTCTAGTGATTCCATTGATACAGCTGACGATCTAGAAGCTATCATCCACAATGGTCGCCCAACCTTTATCATGCTCTATTCCAATTACTGACTGGCTTGTATGCGTGACCTGTCTATCGTGCGTGGACATCTCCCTGACTTTGAAGCTGATGGATTCGATTCGCTTCTGCTGAATATCCATACATCCCCAACCAATACCATGTTCAACCGTTTCGATTTTCAATTTTCACCGACCTATCTTCTTTTTGATGCCGATGCTAATGAGCAATTCCGCACTCATAACATCGAAGACATCCTCAAACTAGAATGAAAAAGGACAACACCCTCTCGGATGCCCTTCCAATCATCAAGATTGAGCAACTAGGGGCAACCACCCTTTTCAAGGATGTAGTCTGTACCTTCTGAGCGCGAGTTATCATTCTCATTGGATTCAGCAATCTGATTGTCGATGTCCAATGTCGCTTGAATGCGTTGCAACTCGCTATGATTGACTGAGACCGTGATAAATGCACTCACCGTGATTTGTTGTCCGGGACCAACCACATCAAAGACAGTAAAAGTCGTCTCAATTTCTGCACCTGAGCTTGCCAGAATAGCGGCGACCTTAATGCGTCCGCCACTGGTTGTGGCTTGTGTTCCATTGTTAATCAATGTCACTTGAATTTCCGAGCTTTGTCCACAAGTCAAGGGATGTGGGTCGATTGCGACATTGACCACAGCCAAGTTCACTTGAGATGGCGGTGTAGTAGGTGCGGCAGTCGGTGGAATTGGTGTTGCTGTGGGTGGTTGCGGTGTCGGGGGTCCCACATCAACAGGTAGTGAGGCGGTATTGCCAGTGACCTCAATCAACTGCCCCCAAATCCATGCCTCAGCATTGTAGTAGCGGATTTTGTACCAATCACCCGTTGGATTGATACCTAGTATCTCGGCGGTTGCATTGGCGGCAAGGCTACCAACTGGAGGGTTGAAGACGGTTCCGGGTCCCGGACGGACATTTGCCCCAGTCAATACTCGTGCAGTCGGGACATCCGGTGTCGCGGAAGCTGGTACAGGCGTATTGCTGGGTACTGCGGTGGGCTGAGGCGGGTTGATCGGCGCAGGTGGATTCGTGGGTGCAGGCGGGTTTGTGGGTTGCGTATTTTGCGTTGTATTGCCTGTTGTCCCTCCAGCTGTATCTGCTGTTGGGACAGCCGTATTCGTTGTGTTATTGGGTTGCGCCACAACCTGCACAGTCACGCTATTTGAGCCGGTTTCGCCTGTAGACCGTTGCGCTTGCACCCCAATCTGATATTCACCTACATTTGCGGTTGTCCAGCTTTGAGTAATGGTGAAGGTTGCCGCGCCTGATGCGTTGGGTTGTTGTGCTGTCCCAACAGCTTCTCCATTAATCATTACAGTGACACTCGCAATATCAGGTCCTGCATTGTCAATGCGCGCCATAATGTTGACAGATGTGCCTTGCAAAAAGGAGGCATTGGGTAATGGCGACGATATGGTTATGGCGGGTGCGCCTTCGATATTGGTCGTGCCAGTCCCACCATCACCAGAGTCCGTTAAGGTACACGCGGAAGCAATAATCAAGACTGCGATAAAGATGAGTCCTCGCCAGCGTGAGAAAGGGCGAGTCAAAGAATAAGCCATTTTGGGGTCTCCTAATTGCTAAAGGTCTATTTCTACAGAGCCATCGTGTAGTATTCTATCGAAAATCGCGTGGGCTTCAACCTACGCTCTGACAACGCTCATTTAGGAGACTTTTTAATGACACAACGGCGAAATATTGGTTCTGGGACGGAATGGGAAGCGTTTGTGGGCTATTCTCGCGCGGTTCGAGTGGGAAATCGGGTAGATGTCGCTGGAACTGTGGCGGTAGATGAGGATGGGCATGTGGTTGGTGTTGGTGATATGTATGCTCAGACGAAGTATATATTGGAGAAGGTTGGACAGGCATTGGAAGAGGCTGGTGCCTCCTTTGCTGATGTGGTGCGGACGCGGATGTTTGTGACCAACATTTCCTTATGGAAGGAAGCTGGACGCGCTCACGGTGAGGTCTTTGGGGACATCCGTCCAGTGGCGACGATGGTAGAAGTTACCGCTTTGATTCATCCAGATCATCTGATTGAGATTGAAGTTGAGGCAATGGTCTCCAAATAAAAGTATATGGGCGGACAGCTGTCCACCCTTACCTACATTGTGCTTCCACTTACTGGCTGAGGAGGCGGTTGCGGGCTTCGAGTGCTGGGGCAAAGTTGGGATTGAACTGGAGGGCGGCGTTGTAGTTTTCGAGTGCCATCTCGATTTCCCCACGTCCTTCGCGTGCCAGACCGAGATAGTAGCGCGTTTCTTCGACAAAGTGTCCGCCACCGTCGTTTTGATTGGCGCGGACAAGCACCATCATGTCATCGTAGCGTCCCACGTTGTAATAGGCTTCAAAGGGACCAAACTGATACCACATCATCCGCCAAGGGAGTTGGAGATTACGCGCTTGGTCGTAGGCGATGGAGGCTTCTTCGTACATGCCGAGTTCGACGAAGTTTGTCCCCATATTGAACCAAGCGAATTTGTCGCTGGGGTCTTCAGTAGCTTCAGCACGGGCGAGTTCGAGCGCGTTAACGGCGTTTTGCCACTCATCGGCATCATCACCCAAGATGGCATTCAGTTCTTCTAGGCGGTCTGAGGTGTAGAGGACGATGTAGGTGTAGTTGAAGTGTTGCCAGAAAGTCTGAATCTCATTGTAGCCATAGTTGTAGTTGGGTCCGAGATAGCTGTCTTGGGTTGTGAAGACTCCGACACTGTCGTCATAGCCACTGATGAGGAGGTAGTGTCCCATCCAGCCGAGTCTATCGGGTTCGGGGTCATAACCTGCTTCGATAATGACTGGGAAGTTGTTGGCGATAAGACGTTTAACGAGTTCCATATCGCCACCCATCCGCGCCAGTGCATAGACGGGGAGTTCAGGCACTTGGGTATTGACGAATTCTGCCATCTGCCACGGACTGACGTTCTTATCTTCATAGTGGGGCTTGAGCCACGTAGCCGCGCGTGTTTGATTCTCTGAATAACCAAAGAAAGTGAGCGCATTGGTGAGTGTGGCGGGTCCACAATTGTTCCAGCCTTGATATTCATGTCTCACGCCTGCCAGTTGATAGGCAACCGGAATGGGGGGTAGGTCTTCGGTGTTTGCGTCGTCTTGCGCCATGATGATACTGGTCGTGAGTGACGCGATGACAATAAGTAGTCCGATCCAAAGGATGCGTTTCATATGATGCCTCATGTTGATGTCTGCTTTTGCTTCATTATAGTCGGTTCTCATTTGTCCTGACATTCCGAAAGGCGGTCTGTTACCTGACGCTTGCCTGACGGAATTTAGCATTTCAGCTAGCATTTCAGTTTTCCACATCGTTTAATAGAAAGGATTAGACTAATTTTTGCGGGCGGGGCATGTTGCCTAGAAACTAACACAAGTGCCATCGCCCCTACGAGCTGATAATTATTTTTCAATAGTGCTTCTTTGAGTTCATGTTCATTTCGGATTGATTGTGGTCTAAATTAGTTGCGTTTTGATTACAGTGATCTTGGATAGTACTGTTTGCATTGGGTTTGTGTTTTATATGCCGTTAGGTTTCCCGTCGTGCGGATGAACTATGTTTTCGATGGTTGGCAGGCGTGTTCCCGTTGTGGCGACGGATAAAGTTGGAATATGGTTTGAAATTGATTTCCTTTCGTTTTTACCGCCGGCGGTAGGATATATGTTTTCGGCGGTTGACAAGGGCGTTCCCGCTGTGTGGCGGTTAAAGGTTGGAAAGAGATTTCAGATGACAGATTTTAGACATCAGATTGGTAGCGACTCGGTCAGTTGGCGTTTCAGCAGTCAGCAGGTTGGCATTCAGGATTGTTAAGGTGCAATGTAGCTTACATGGATGAGCTACCAGAAATGAAATATTGCATCTATATGGGCAAAGAATTTATCGTCTAGTATTTTTATCCCCTCCCTGTTTCGCAAGGAGGGAGGCTTTGTTACTATAAGCGACCACTTTAGAAGTAGATAAACTTATTGTATTCAGCGTATCACAAAATGAGGTGAATATGGGATGCAAATGACTATGCATCTGTATCGGGATTGATTATTGTTGAGAAATTAGTGTATTACATCCTCTTTTATTGCTCCTATAATATAGACTATTGCTAGTTGTAGGATTCTGTTATGCGAATCATTTCTTTATGTGTTATGTGGCTGATTGTAATGAGTTCCCCAATACTCGCACAGGACGACGATATATCTGTGAGCCAGATTGCACTTGAACGTATTGATGAAGCTAGGCAGACTAATAGTCGGTCATTAGATTTAAGGTATTTGGGCTTAGATGTCGTCCCAGCAGAAACATTTCAATTGACAAATTTACGATGGTTACAATTGGATGATAATGAACTAATAACCCTACCTGCCGAGATTGGTGAATTACAAAATCTAGAGGTTTTAGAAATATCAATCAATCAACTCACTACCTTGCCTAGTGAAATTGGACAACTCCACAATCTACAACGTCTCAATTTGGCTAGCAATAATTTAAGTAGTTTGCCTAATGAGATTGGACAACTCCACAATTTGCAATGGTTGATGATCCCTAGAAATCAACTTACGAATTTACCACATGAACTTGGGCAATTAACCAACCTAATTCATTTAACACTAAATCAAAATCACCTTGAAGATTTACCTGCCAAAATCGGACAACTCCATAATTTACAATTCCTCTACATTGATTCTAATAGGTTACATCATCTACCTCCCGAGATCGGGAGCTTAACAAAATTAGATGCATTGTCAATTTCTCAAAATCACCTTAAGGATTTACCATTTGAAATCGGGCAACTCCGCAATCTAAGGTGGATATCTTTGGGAGGTAATTCTCTTACAACCTTACCCTCAGCAATCGGTTCATTAGAGAAATTGTCTGTACTTGATGTCAACCATAATCGACTTGAAAATATACCACCAGAAATCGGACAACTCCACAATCTTTGTCGACTTGATGTCCGTGTTAATCAATTAACACACCTTCCGACTGAAATTGGGCTACTCGATGATAATCAATTCGCAGGTGAGCATTGTGGATTAGTAGTCTTAGGAAATCCTCTAGTTTCCCCACCAGAAGAGGTCATTACACACGGAACATCGGCGATACTGAATTATCTTCGTCATCAAGTTTGGTGGCATCTACAACAGCTAATCGTCGGAGGAGCTTCAATACTTGGGTTTTTATTACTTTTAGTTGTCGGAACTCGCTGGAATCAGCAACGGTCATTGGTCAAAAAGAAGCGGGGTTGATTGTTCTCAATACTCATATGAAATCAAAAGGGACAGGCGTGTGAGTCTGCCCCTTTGAACTTGCATTGATGCTGCTGGCTAGGGTTTAGCCATCCATATCTTCACTGAGGTCTGCCAGATTTTGTTGATAGCTGGTGTCGTTAGATTTGCTATCTCTTGCTTACACTGAGGCAAGCTCAGGACTTACATCCCGTTGACGTTGGATAAACCGCCATAGCTCTCCTCCCCATAAGACGAAGGATGTACTGACAATTATGAGCAACCAATCTTGCCAAGTAAGAGGAACTGTCCTGAAAACTTCACCGCCTAATTGTACGAAGACAATTTGCCCGATAAATATGGTGATGGCAATGATAAGAAAGTTGCGATTTTCGGTAATACCTTGAAATGTCGACTCGTGTGAATTCAGCATTCGAGCGTTAAACATATTCCAGAACTGAAGCATGATGAAGACAGTGAAGAAGAACGACAAGTCATAGTCTGAGACCACATTATCTTGTTGAATACCTAGAATGAGGGCAATCAATATCACAACAAATATTGCTCCTACACCAAATATTCGCTGGGACATGCCTTTATCCACAATGAAAGCATTGGGATCACGGGGCGGACGTTTCATTACCGACCAATGTGGGGGTTCTGTTGCTAAAGCAAGTGCGGCGAAGGTATCCATAATCAGGTTCACCCATAACATTTGTGTCACAGTTAAAGGGAACTCTACACCAATGAAGGGACCGAGAAAGGCAATTGCTAATGCGGCAACATTAATGGTCAATTGGAACTGAATAAAGCGTTGAATATTAGAATATAATGAACGCCCCCACATGATGGCATTCACGATACTCCCAAACGAATCGTCCAACAGAATAATGTCACTTGCCTCTTTTGCAACTGATGTGCCGACACGCCCCATTGCCAACCCGACGTCGGCGTAATTTAATGCAGGAGCATCATTTGTGCCATCTCCTGTGACTGCAACTACATTCTCGTTGTCTTGCTTCAAGAGGCGGACAAGTCGAAGTTTATCCATTGGTCGAGCACGAGATAGAATTCTGAGATCCTTTGCGACATCACTGGCACGATCATCGTCTAATTCATTGAATTCTTTTCCAGTAATATGAAGATTATCTGATGAGTCTTCGTCTTTCCAAAGCCCGATTTGGCGAGCGATCTCTTGAGCGGTTTGCGGGTTATCGCCTGTCACGACTTTGACATTTATGCCAGCTTCGTGGCAGGCTTGAATAGCTGGAAGCACTTCTTCACGGACAGGATCAGCAATAGCTACTGCACCAAGCCACACTAAGTCCTGGACAGACTCATCGTTTTCGAGTGCGAAATTATCCAGATTTGTATTGTTTTGATAGGCAAAGCCTAGGGTCCGCATGCCACGTTCTTGATATTGGACCAGTTCTTTTTCGATATCGGATTTCCGTCGATTAATATCTTGTAATTCCCCGTCGGCAAGTACAAAATTGCAACGGTCTAAAACAATCTCTGGGGCGCCTTTTACGTGCAAAATCGCTTTTTCGTTACCTTTTGATTTACCAAGAGTTGCCATAAATTTTCGATCATTTGAGAACGTAAGGCGACTTTCGATATCAAAATTTAGTCGACCAACATTGTAATCTACGCTTTGCTCATCAAGCCATAAGAGTAGCGCCCCTTCTGTGGGATTACCAAGTGGCTTCGCTTCTTTACTCTCCGTATATTCTAGATGTGCAGTGCTATTGACAGCAATGGATTCAGCAATCAGTTGCTCAAACTTCTTAGTCATTCCTTGACTGACAGATTGTCCATTCAGACAAGGAAAAACAACTTCACTGACGCGCATCTCATTGAGTGTCAACGTACCAGTCTTATCTGAGCAAATCACTGTCGAGGCTCCAATCGTCTCGCAGGCATTCATACGTCTCACTAAATTGTTGGAAGCCGTCATTTTTCGCATGCTATACGCGAGACTCAAGGTGACGCTCATTGCTAAACCTTCTGGAACTGCAACAACAATAATCGTGACCGCTATCATGAAAAAGCCTAGAAAGGCATGTCCAACCTCGGTTGGTAGCCACTCACTCGGCTGAAAGGTCAAGACTCCTAAGACATTGCCAATTATTAAACCAATGATAAAGACACCAACGCCTATTCCTATGATACGACCCCATCCTCTGAGTGAGTTATCTTCGACCCACTCTGGACGTTCTCGCTCTCGCCCCATCAACTCATAAGCGTCATAAACAATGGTGAGCCAAACAGGACTTAATGCCACACTCACTCCTGCAACTAAAAAGCCCACAAAAAACCACTGAGAGCTTGTCAAACTCAGTTCGCCAGTGGCTAAACCGCGTAGCACCAGTGCTACAAAAATCATGAGAGCAACTACTAAACCAACAACACCGATCGCCTTGCTCAATCTATCGAGCTGACGATTTAGCGGCGTTTCATCTCCGGTTTCCATCGTGGTAGCTTCACGAAGAATTTCAGCGATATAGGTACCATCGCCCACCGCGCTTATCTCAATAATTCCATTTCCGTCAACGCACATCGTGCCACGGAAAACTTTATTCAAGGGGAAAGTGGTCTCATCAGTGGAAGTCACTTCCTCCTCAAGCTCCTCCGTCTTAACTTTGGTAACGGGTATCGCTTCTCCAGTCAAACGAGCCTCATTTATCTCTAGGGAAACGGCTTCCAATACCACTCCGTCAGCTGGAACTTCATCGCCCAACTCGAGAAGCACAATATCGCCCACCACTAAGTCTTTTCGTGGAACAACAGTCACATGTCCGTTGCGAATAACTTTGATCTGGACTTCTTCGTTGACTTGATTCAGAATTTCAAACTCTTGACTAGCACGATATTCATTCACAAATGCCAAGGTGGTCGCTAATAGAATAGCAATAACAATTCCGATACCTTCGATAATCTGCCCATCAACAATTCCAACAGCGATCGCAATGGCGGCGGCAATTATGAGAATTCGAATCACGGGGTCGTCGAACTTCTCAAGAAACATCTTCCACCATGGGTCACGCTCTGGGGGAGTGATAATATTATTGCCATGCTTTTGTCGGCTGACTTCCACTTCAGCAGAAGTTAAGCCCTGATTACTCAGTGATTGTCGCGCTTTTTCTTCCACTTTCACTTCTTCCATTTGCGTCACTCCTCTTTATAATTACATACTTCTATTTTGTAGATACAACATGTCATGTATCACATTACGATTGTCGCACTATCTAGAAATTTGTATAAGCTGATTATAGAAAATTTGATGAACACAATACTATTTTCAATACCCTGAATTTTGGAATATACCCCACCTTTTTCCGATTTGCTTCGTTATATGATGTCGTTTTTTATCATCTCCAATTATTGTCTTTTTATAGAGGAAACTGAGATACACTATCCGCATCAACCCATCAGTCCACCTGATTTTCTTCTTCCTTGGAATTGCCTGAACCTGCAAAAAGACCTAAATCAGGCGCACCCGATGTTTTTCTAGCTGACCGTGGTGATGGCTTCGTTGATGGTTTTTGAGGTTCGTGCGAATCTTTGCTATCGTCCGCAGATGACCCCGTGAACACGTCACTTATCGGTTTCTCATTTTCCTGTTCAGCCTCGCTTAGATTCTCTATTGATTGCTCATCTTCCTCATCTTTTTGGTTGACTCCAAAAAGCCCACTTTCAATATCTATTTTTTGTTGATTAACCTTACGAGCGGGGTTCTTGGGCTCAGCAGACTGATTCACCACAGAATCAAAAGCTTTACCATCGCCCAATGGGTCATCACCAAAATGTATATTTGCTGGAGCATTTGGTGTCATTGAGAAACTTGGTGGGGGTTTCTGTGGAACTTTCTTCGGTCCAGGTTGTGCCGGATGTTGTGGTACAGGCTGTTGAATTGGCGGATTATCTACAGCGGGTCGTATCTCTTCTCGTTTAGGTACGCCAAATCCCGATCCTACAGCCAAGGCAAATTCTTCTGCCGTATTGAATCGTTGTTCCTTTTCCTTAGCTAATGACCGCAAGATAGCTTCTGCCACACCCGCTGGAACGTCACGACGGAAATTACGCGGATCCGGTGGTGCTTCAAACATATGCATCGCTAAAAATTCTTCCATTGACCGACCCATGAAGGGTAATTGACCTGTTAACATTTCAAATAAAATAATACCTAAGGCATATATGTCCGTACGATGATCGACTTTTCGTTTGGGACTCCATTGTTCGGGTGACATATGGGTGGGTGTGCCGCTGATGCCCCCTGAAAGCGACGGGTTATCAGTCAATATTTTGGATAAGCCAAAGTCGACAATGACCACCTCTCCACCTTCGGTGAAGCAGATATTTTGGGGTTTTAGGTCGCGATGGATAAGTCCTTTGATACCTCTACTATGGTTTTCGTAAAAATGTGCGTAATGAACAGCAGAACACATCTGCTCGAATAATTTAAAAGCATGATCCAATGCCATCTGTCCACGCCCAAGCAAATGGGTTAAATCACCACCACCTAGGAACTCCATGATGATAAAAGGAATTGGAATCCTTTGATAATGCAATTGATCATCAGTCAGACAAGTGAGGATTGTGACAATATGTTGATGCCTTAGTGGTGCGGCTTTTTTAGCTTCTGAAAGAAAGCTCTCAGGTCCATTAGGAGCAGTAACGATATTCAAGGCAGGTACTTTAACCGCTACGGGAACCCCGCGATTGATATCCTCCGCGGCAAAGACCTGACCCATTCCACCGGCACCCAACATTTTTGTCACACGATAATTTTTCAATAATATCTGACCGGGTTGTAGAATGGCTCCTGGTTGATAATTCATCTCTGTTCCCGTTCCCTTTCTTTTACTTGCTAAGCATATCACATATTCGCTTATTCAAGGTGAAGCACAGCACCATGATGTGATTTGGCTCAATAGCAAGATTGTCCTTTTACCTGTGAGCCATACTTAACTTGTTACTAGGATAAATCCTCTTACGAATTCGTCAATTGAATCCAAATCGAAATTAGATGGAAATCAGTTTTGATTTACTCAAGTTACCATAAATCTTGTCATAGAAACGGTTGCATATGATTAACAGGACTATCATGAAAAGCCCATTCATGCGTGTTGAAATTCTGACGATTAAGCGAATAGACCTTTCATGAATACCCAATTGTTAGGGCAGAACGACAGATTGACGGATACGACGACCTGCAACTTCTAGTTCAAAGAAGCGTGAGGAAGCAGGCATAGTGAAGGTCTCTTTAGCATGCAGACCATCTGCACAATTATGTACTACATTGCCTTGTTCGTCGTATATTCTTGCCGTATCTGCAACGATCTTATTCGCATCAGCAAGTTCAGCAAAAATTTCTTTCATGGAACGCATTTCCTTGGCAATTTTGTGATCCCAGATGTCAATCTTTGTGCCAGTTTCTAGGTCATCTAACTCTTCCATCTGGTCAGCGTTAATGGCATCACCCACACCAATAAGGACACACTTCACAGAATTACGCCGTCCTGCCTCAATGTCTTTACAGAGCTGGGTTGTTAATTGTTTGACTTGAGTTAAATCGTTGATTTCGCCATCTGTGATGAAAATATACATCCCACGTTTAGCATCTCGATAACGATCTACAAAATACTGCATCGCCGGAGCGAGCATCGTAAAATTACCAAACTGAACCGTCCGCGGTCCTACAAATGCCTGATTACGACAATCGTCCACCGTTAAGTCGCCAATCACTTCAACCTGATCCCCACGGTCTCCACATGCCCAATAAATGACAGTGGTTCCTCCATCTTCATCAAGGTTATCAGCGAGATACGCGGTGAATTCCCGCGCCATGGGTTCAAGGTCATTTTTAGACCAATCAAAATAGCCCTGATTGACAAGGTCATATTCCGCCGCTTCACTGAGAATAGGAATTTGTTGCCCTTGATGGTTAATGAATTGCATCCAGCCCTTTTTCATATACTCTTGCAGAATATATTGAGGCGGGTTCCCTTTTGGTCCGGGAATCAATCCCTTCCCAAAGACCGGTTTCATTGAGCCACTCGCATCAATAGCCACGCCCGTCTGCCATCCTTCGGCTGTTGCACCTGTGGGTTCCATCAGAATGGTAAAGTCCACCGTCAGCTTGTCTTTGGTTTTGGCAACATTAATCTCACCAAATTCTTCAGCAACCATGGAACTTGGCAGTTGACGACTCTGTCCTTCTTTCGGTCCTCGCCGGAAAAATCTCATCATTTCCCTCCAATTTGTTTACGCTTTTGATTGGCTATGCAGACAGACTTCGCAAGCGCGACACAAACCTGACTGCTGATCTTTCGATAAGCCAAGAAGTGCCTCAACTTATCGCTTCTGATATGTCCTGCTCAACTGCATACCCTTCGATATATAAAACGAATTTCGATTGCCCTTGGGGCAAGACAAACCGGAACTTCGCTGGTAAACCCTCTTCCCAGCTTTGGATTTGGTTGCCGTCACCATCTTCGACATAGGCACTTAGGGCGACGTACTCCCTCTTTGCTAAACCCGCATAGAGAATATTCAAGATGTCAGCTTCATCTTTAATGGATGTAACCATCTCATAAGAGAACATATCATGGTCAAAATATATATCGTCTCTCATATCGCTGATACGGTCGAGTTGCCCTGCATCAACATCAGACCCAAACCCAATGAGGATGAGCTTCAACGGGATGCGTTGACCATCGGCAATCTCATGTGACAAATTTAAGCAATATTCAATCGTCGCTTCCTCATCTTCAATGATGCCATCTGTTAGGATAACCCCCATCGTCCAATCGGAATCGGGCATGATTTCATTAACCACATACTGTATAGCTGGCAAAAGTTTGGTCCCTATGCCCCATTGTTCTTGCTTAGGTCCAGAAATGTCGGCTTCGAGCCATTCCACAGCATCATACTCACCGATATATTCTGTTTTCGACCCATCTGGGCTGACTGCCCAATAGATGGCTGAAACCATTCCAGAGCGTGTCATTTCGGTAAGCATCGCACCGATTTTCCGCGCAACGGCTTCAACATAATTTGGATAATTACCGAATGGTCCTGCTATGCCATACATTGTCTTCAATGACCTAGATGCATCTAATGCCAAAAATGCCTTAGGGTTTCCTCCACCAACTAAGGAGTCTGGGTCAGGGATGATACAGACAACAATCTCATGCGAACCATCAGTTCGAGGCAGTACATTGACATCTGCAAGTGGTTTTGTCGGACGTGAAATCTTCGGCATATGAACCCCAAATTGATAATCTATGATAGTGCGATCCCCTTAATTGAGGATTGCTCTTTCTATAGTTTTCATCCTTTAACCTATGGCTTCGGTAATATCCTGTTCAACATCATGCCCCGGAACGTGCAAGATAAATTTTGATTGCCCTTGAGGCAAGATGAACCGGAACTTCGCAGGTAAGCCATCTGCCCAACTTCGGATTTGGTTACCGGAACCATCTTCGACATGCCCACTTGGTGCAATAATGTTTTCTTCAGTTGCCAATTCTCCATAAAGAACATTCAAGATG
>JANQRM010000055.1 GCA_028284565.1 Anaerolineae bacterium
CACACATAGCGCAAATCGCTCCCCAGATACCGTCCCAAGATGCTCGGTCTGGATGGTATGTGCGTCGATAAAATGCGTATTGCCTGCCTCGTTATAGACTGCGATACCGACGGCTTCCAGATGCGTCGCTAATTGCTTCTTCTCATGGACTTCTTCAACAACATCTTTTGTCCGTTGCATCACACGGGCAAAATCCACTTTCGGGCGACTCGCTAATTGCAAACCATATTTTGCGAATTGTTCGCTATCGCGCATGAGGCGCGCCGCTTTTGCCAAAACGCGCGTTGGCACACAACCATCATTTGTGCACGTTCCGCCCAAGCGACGACGTTCCACGAGTGCAACCTCAGCCCCTAACTCTCGCGCACGTAGGGCGGCTGTCACGCCTGCTGGACCTCCACCCATCACAACCATATCAACCATTTGCTTTTCCTTTTGTGGCTTTGGTAGTTAACGCCCCTATTATAGTTCGAGATTTCCAGACTCTGCCGATTCGTGGTGCTTCAAAATAGCTTCTGCGACCACTTGTGGAGACTTGATGGCTTTGGGTTTGCTGAAGGGGACGTTTTCCCAAAATGGGGTGTCTGTCGCGCCGGGTTTCACGAGTGTAAAACGCATCTTACGGTGTTCTTTCCGTAACACGTCGACAAAGGGCTCAAGACCTGCTTTCGCGACCGCATAGGCTCCCATCTTCGGCAGTATCAAATGGTCAATATATGCGCCAATAAACACCAGATGCCCATCCGGTCTCATCAGATTCAAGCTATATCGTGTGGCATCAAACGCGCTTGTCAAATTGCTAGTGATGACATCCGCCCAGGCATCTGCCGAAAGCGATTGGAAATTCTCTGCGTGTAGACTCCCTACCGCATAAATCATCACATCTACACCATCCGATTCAGAGGCAACCATCTCGTTCACATCTTGGAAGGTCTCAGGAGCTTCAGCAAGAAAGGCGAGCTTCACATCCACCGCCGATGAGAGTTGGTTGATTTGTCTTGCGACACCGAAGACTCGATAGCCCGCCGAATCAAACACCTCTGCACATGCCGAACCAATCCCACCAGACGCACCATAAATCAACACATCTGCCATCGTATTGCGCTTTCAATTATTCTATGTCTCAATAAATAGAGATTACTGACAAAGCCTTAGTTAGGACTGAGTAGAAGGTAAGCACTAGGCAAGTGGGAATTAATGATGGAAATCTGCCTTCTTTAAGTCCTAAGAAACGCAACTTATGACTGCTGATGTTAAAATTTGACATCAATCCGACCAATCGGTTGACAAACGCCCACGACTTCGTGCATAATGGAAACGTTCTGACCCTAGAACACCCTTAAAAACAAAATGTAGCCCGCAGACAATTCTCTGTGGAGAGGATAATGATGAGTTTAGTGAGACAAATAGCGATGAGAAAGGAGATAGGACGCGGTTGTCCAACAGCCCTACAGCTGACGGATAGCGTTGTAACCAATATGAACGTCTATAAACATAACCCACGCCTACGCTCTTTCAATGCGCTTCGCTTTGATGGTCTCACAGGTTTTGGCATGTCACGGATTCTTACCGCGCCAGTCGCCAATAACGCTCAACCCGGGGACCAATGGGATTCGTTGCCGAATGTCGATTTCTATGCATTAGAAGGCATCATCCCCGCTAGCGACGGTAATGGTATCGGGTGTCGTTCTCACGTCGGGAGGTCGAGTCCATAGTTAAGGGACCAGACTCCATACGAAGTAGCCTTTTCATAAGGGCGTGAGATGACACAAAGCTCACGCCCTTTTTATTTTGTTTACAAACTTTGATAGGTGAAGCACAACATGATGCGCCAAACACATCCCAAAATCCAGCTTCTGCCCCGTCAACTGCGTTTGGAAACAGCTTTCGACGTACTTGACCAATTCCATACTGCCATCAGTGAGGGCGATACCCATGTGAAGGCAGACCGACGTGATAGCGAAATCGTGAACTTATTGCGAGAGATGATCTATACCGCGCAAGAGACCATCGCAGAAATTGAGGAACGCTCGCCTCGCCAGCAACCGATCCTCCGAGTGATGGAAAAGCCCACGATACGCCTAGAGAAAGCGGAGTAGTGCGTATGAAAACCGATGACAGACACGCTCATCAATATAAACCGAACATAGAAGACGACAGTTGGTGTGTGGAAACATTAGTCACCGCACACCCAATAGTGAAACCAACGATAAAACGAACTTACGAATCGAAACAGCACGAAACCTGAACAAGAGAAGCGACGTATTGTTAGTTAGAGATGAATGCATTCAAACCGAAAATGTGATAGAATTCACGAAAGCAAGACATCATGGAGATTGACAGACAAAACAACAGTGGGAGCGTGTATCACAATGCAGATGACAAACGTGAGTGTTGGTCCAAGCGCGTTCCCATTTTGTTGGTGGGACTTGTCTAATATGAACAAGTGTTTAACCGACTGTTAATCAAATCTGGTGTATAATAAAGTGGTTTGAACCAATCATCTGTTCGATAAGTGTTGGTTGAGATGGAGGATGCGACTACTGTGAGAACCAACGTCCTCGATAGACGGGTGCTTTTGCTCAATGGAAGCACATGGGAACCTTTGTCGGTCATTTCTGTCCCCCGCGCCATCAATCTCCTCTTAGCGGGAAAAGCCATTGTTGTCGAAAAAACTGGCGATTTTCTCCGCACGGTGCGGACACAGTTCGACGTTCCTTCCGTCATTGCGCTGAAGACCTATATCAATGTGCCACGTCGCAAAGCCGCTTGGAGCCGAAAAGGCGTGTTGGTACGGGACAATTACACCTGTATCTACTGTGGAATCAGACCGAACCAAATCCAAAAGGGCAAAATGCTGACGCGGAAAGACCTAACCATTGATCACATTATCCCACGCTCCAAAGGGGGAAAAGATACGTGGTCAAATACGGCATGTGCCTGCGCCCGATGCAATCATCGCAAAGGCAACCGCCTCCACCATGAAGCTGGGATGAAGCTGAGGTGGGAACCCAAAATGCCAAGGACAAGTTACTTGGTCATTGCACTTGGCACGGGACCAGAAGTCTGGAAACGCTATGTCGAATTTTAGAGGCGACTCGATACTCCATCGAACCGCCTCTTTTTAATTATTATACATATCAGATTATCAATGAATCCATAACCTAGAATGGATGGAATAAGTCAATCTATTACTCTCGTTATCAGATATGGATCGGGAACAAGGATGCGTGTGAAGCTAATTAGAGTGTTGATAGTCCTGTTAGGATTATTAGCAGTATTTGTTCGTGGTCATGCAAACGATGTTGAGGATTCAATACTGGTGATAGCAGGTCCTTCGACAACTATCGTTTTCTCCTACGATTTAAGAATAGATTCAATAGACCAGATTGCACCTCATTCTTCTCAAATTAATCAATTAAATAATATAGATTCGGTTGATAGGTCTTACGAAGGTGAATATATTTCATTTGTCGAAATAGATGGCACAGAGTCAAGACTCTTCATTCAGAACATCAAAGATAATACATTGGAGAACTTTGAAGAGTTTCGTGTCGCGGCTTGGTCTCCAACTATGAATAAATTTGTTACTTCTAATCGAGATAATGATATTGTGATTTACGATATAGATGAAGCCATCATTACACATACTTGGAACTTTGTGGGTAACCAAGGGACCTTCACTTGGTCCCCTGATTCAATGTTTCTCGCATTTTATTCGAGTGTTGATATTGAGACTGGGGAAGAGCCTGAGCAGTTATTCGAGAAGTTCATTTACATTATGGATATTCAATCAGGCGACACTACTCTTGTAGCTGATTGGAGTGATGCTTGTGGTCCTTATTCAGATTACCGATATTTAGAATGGTCGCCAGATGGTGAAAGATTAGCTCTTTCAGCCCAATGTGCCGTCAGCCTTAATGCACCAATCTTCGCCATAGAATTAAATGGTTTCTTAACGAATGATAATTGGACAGCGGATGCAATCGAAATGCGTCAACTCACCGTCGCAGATAACACTAGACACGGCATTGCAGGTCTGGCTTGGTCCCTAACGGTGAAACACTCGTGTTGACCAATACTCCACATGGGGATGGGATGACTTTAGAACCCTATTTGTATGCAATTGATATGAGTAAAGTAGATTCCGATGGTCCACAAGTTCCTAAAATTTTCTTGGACTTCAGCAATCTTGGTACTTTCGTTAGTGGTCCTGTTTGGTACTAACTTTGAACTAGCCAAATTATCTAGGGCATAAACTTCATTACCGCTGAGAGTCGAAATGTGGGTTATACTCCTCTGTGATTAACATATAAATGGAAAGTTTGCTCATGCAAGATAATCAAGACCTCAAATTACCTGTTGAAGGTGAAAACGGCATTCTCGTCATTCGCGGGGGTGGCAACAAACGCCATTGGAATGGTATCCACTACAAAACGGGTATGTCTGGAAAAAATGTCGGCGCGAAAGCACTCTCGATGAACATCGCCACCATTCCACCCGGCGGAGTCGCAGGCGCACACATCCATGTCGATTTTGAAGTCATGCTTTATATCCTCGAAGGGCGCGTCCGTCATGCCTATGGACCCAAC
>JANQRM010000059.1 GCA_028284565.1 Anaerolineae bacterium
ATGGAGTACTTTTGGAGATGCACTCTCACATCTCATCTTGCCCGCGCTGACGTTGAGTATCGGTCAGATTGGGGCGATGGCACGGACGACCAACTCCTCCATTGCGAGCGTCTTTCATCAAAATTATGTGCGTACCGCGCGCGCCAAAGGCTTATCGGAAAGGAAGCTACTGCGGTCTCATGTGTTGCGCAATGCCCTCCTGCCCATTGTCACCGTTTTGGGTCTCTATTTGGGCTTTATGTTGAATGGAGCTTTGTTGGTAGAGATTATCTTTTCATGGGGTGGGCTCGGAACATATGCTTGGATTGGGATTTTCCGCAATGATATTCCGGTCATCATGGGTGTGACGCTGGTAGCAAGCCTCACCTTTATGTTCGTGAATCTCCTCATTGACCTTACCTATCCCTTTCTCGACCCACGAATTCAATACCGCTAGCGATAAGTTTGTGATCTTATGAGTAAAGAAAACAACGCTTCAAGTCAATTGCCAACCTCTTCATTGAAGAAAGATGGAGGGGCTTGGCAACAATTTAAAAAGAGTCGGTTTGCCTATGCAGTGCGGAATAACCCACTATCGATTGTTGGCTTATTCCTGATTGCATTGCTGATTTTAATGATCCTCGTACCTGAATTGTTCACATCCTACAATCCCACCAAGCTCAACTTGCAGGACAAATTCTTACCCCCATCTGTAGAACATCCTTTTGGAACGGATCAAGTGGGCATCGACATCTTCGCGCGGGTGGTCTTTGGCGCACGTACAACCGTGTGGGTCGTTTTTGTGGTGTTGAGTATCGCTACAGGCATTGGCTTTGTGGTGGGTTCGCTTGCAGGCTATATCGGCGGACGGGTTGATGACGTCCTCATGCGGATGACGGACGTGGTGCTGGCGTTTCCCTCGTTGGTGCTTGCCATTGCCTTGAACGCGGCACTCGGACGTGGCTTATTACAAACCATGTTAGCGGTTGGCTTTTCGTGGTGGCCCTCCTATGCACGGTTGGTTCGCGCACAAGTCTTGAGCGTCAAAAACGAAGAATATGTCCTCGTCGCGAAGACGCTGGGGGCGAGTCACCCTCGGATTCTCATCCGCCATATCTTTCGGAATGCCTTTGACCCGATCATTGTCAATATCACCATTGATGTCGGCTTTGTTGCGTTAGCCACAGCTGGCTTAAGTTTTCTGGGTTTGGGGATCGAACCCCCTACGCCGGAATGGGGGCGTATGGTAGCGGAAGGACGGGATTTCTTGCTTGACCAATGGTGGGTTTCGACTTTCCCCGGATTGGCACTATTTTTGTTTGTAGTTGGCTTCAACTTGCTGGGTGAGATTGTGCGTGACTGGCTTGATCCTGGTAGTGTTGGACGACGCTAAACAGACACAACTTGCTATAACTTTATGAATACCTAGAACATTCTTATTGACATCACTTATGGAGGCGTGACATGCGCTCACACTTATTTTGGGACAAATTTGCAGATATTTCGGTCAATCAATTGATAAAACCAGGCAAAGACGAACCCTTTTTAATCATCGCAGACCCCAGTAATGACCTCAATTTAGCAGAAGCCTTGTTGTCCGCTGGTATCCGTTCCGGCGCAGATACTCAGTTAATTATCAAAAATTGGTATGCCGCCGGAACAGCAAGTGTACCCGGTCCCATCTTGTCGAATGCCATCTTGAGTAGCAAGTATGTCTTGGCATTGTGTGGCGGAATTGTACGCGCACCTGCCATGATTGAAGCACGAAGCAAAGGCACACGCTTGCTCTCTACAGTGGTCGAAGGAATCGAAGATTATGTGGTTCGGGCATTACTCAATGTTGACCTTGAAGCCATGTTTGCCAACGCAGAGATTATCGCTCGCTTATGGGAAGAGACGAATAATTGCCGTGTCACATCGCCACAGGGAACGGATGTGACATTCCAATTAGCACCTCGCAAGAGCATTATTGGCGATGGGGCAATTACCGAAGATGGTGAAGTTGATTTTTACCCCGGCGCACAGGTGTCGATTGCTCCGGTGGAAGAGACGATTAATGGCACAATTGTGATTGATGCCAGCGATAGTGTGCAAGGTGTGGTTGTGAATTCCTATTCATTTAAGATGGTCAATGGGGTGATTACGGAAGTCATCGGTGGCAAAGAAGCGGATGTCATGCGGATTTGGCTAGAGACTCGCAACGACCATGTGATTTACAAACTCTGTCATTTCAGTATTGGTCTGAATACCCAAGCAGGCATCTCTGGCAACATGATTGAAGATGAACGTATGTTAGCGGCGATTGATTTTGGCTTTGGTTATCAAGACCCCAGCTTTGGCGGCACAGTCGGGCTAAGTCCTTATCATATGGATATTATGCTGGCAAACCCAGATGTCTATCTCGATGGCAAGTTGATGAGTAGTGGCAATAAACTCGCTGACGGCTACGGATTTGTGCCGATGTAAATTGATTGATAGACCATATGGGTATCAGAATGGCTTGCCATGAAACGGATTCGACTCTATAAAATTCTGCCTGTGCTAGATGGACTTAAGAACTGGGGACAGGTTCATAACGCATTGCTTGAACCCATTCTTAATGCTGGCGTTGAAGTTGTTCAGGTAGACCTCCCTCAGGCACCTATTCGGTCAATTGGGGGAGCATACCATACCGAAATGGTGGGCATGCTTCAAGTCGATGAAGCCATCAAAGCGGAGAAACTTGGCTATGATGCTGTCGTTTTGGGTTGTCTGGATGAGCCGGGACTACTGCCGCTAAAGAAGTGTTGACGATTCCTGTGATTGGTGAGACGGAAGCCTCCATACATTATGCCTCACTAGTTGGACGACGCTTCTCTTTTCTGGCAAACAGTTCAGGAGGCAACGGGGTATTGGAAGATTTGGTACGCAAATATGGTTTTTACTCAAAATTAGCATCCGTTCGGATTGTGCCGGGCTATCCACTCGATTTTTCTGTTCCTACCGATGCTTTGCAACAGTCAGTACGAGCTGAAGCCCAGAAGGCAGTTGACCATGATGGTGCAGATACCATTATTGGCTATGGGAGTATCGAGATGATTGAGTTTTTGCAGATGAATCTGAAAGTTCCAGCCATCAGTCCAATTCAAGCCTCTGTCATGATGGCAGAATCGCTGGTTCGTTTGAAACTTCGGCAAAGTGAAGTCGCATTCCCATCGCCTGTTGATTTAGCCAAGACACCCCGCTACACAGGAGATTGCCTATGATTGAAGTACGTAGCAGTTATTTGGTCAAGATGAAAGATGTCAATAATGCGATGTCGCTGTGGCGTGAGGGACGCGACTCAGTTTGGGCTGAACTCGGCTGGACAGGTCGGATTCAGCAGTTGCTTCATGGTTATGCTCAACAGAGTCTCTTTGTATGGTCATCGGAATGGAAGAGCTTGGCGGATTGGGAAGCAGGCATAGCGAAGACGAAAGACAGTTCTGCTTATCAAGCGTGGAGCAAGGAGATGAACAAGCTCCGTGTGTACGGGAGTGAGCGCGAAATCTTCTCCATTTTGGAACCCTACACACCGGGAGATGTGACCTCTGGCAAAGTGGAGATTCGTAGCTCCTATATCGTACCGATTCAAAATATCCCCAAAATCAAGGAATCGGCCCGTTATAGTCAGGAAACCTTGTGGACACTGTTGGGTTGGAGTGGACAATACCAACAAATGTTGCATGGGAAGTCCTCACAAAGCCAATTTGTCTGGACAGCAACTTGGGGCAGTCTAGGTGTGTGGGAACAGGCAATGGCAAATACTGGTGGGGCAGAATTTCAGTCGTGGTTTACCGAGTGGAAATCCCTCTGTGATTTTGGGGGACCACGCGAGATTTTTAAGAACTTATGATGAACGACATCCATCAATCCAGCCTCATCATAGATACCCACTGCGACACGCTAGGGCGGGTCTATGAAGGACAACGCCGATTAGGTGAACGCTCCACACTCGGACAGTTTGATTTACCGCGCGCCATCGAGGGTGGCTTGACAGTTGAGTTCATGGCGACCTTTGTGGATGAACGTCGGCATGGGGACGGCATTCGTCAATCCTTGCATTTCATAGATGTCTACTATGAAGAATTAGAAGCATTCGCTGAATTAGCCATGCCTGCTACCACAACCCACGATATGCTCCGTGCCAAAGAAGAGAGCAAGGTGGCTCTACTCTTAAGTATGGAAGGGGCAGAGGGGCTCGGCGGTGATTTACGTGCGCTACGTTCATTTTATCGGCTGGGCTTGCGCTCACTTGGATTAACATGGAATCGACGGAATGAAGCGGCGGATGGCACTGACAATATTCGCACAGGGGGAGGCTTGTCAAACTTTGGTGTGCAGTTGGTGAAAGAGTGCAATCGTCTCGGCATTTTGCTCGATATGGCACATTTGTCCCCAGCTGGTGTGCACGATGTCCTAGAAGTATCGGATGCGCCTGTGGTCGTCACTCATGCCAATTGTTATGCACTGTGTCCACATCCCCGCAACTTGACGGATGAGCAATTGGAACAGGTTGCTATGCAAGGTGGTGTCGTGGGAGTTACCCCTGTGCCTAGCTTTATGGAAACAGGCGCAGAACACAGTCAACTGGATATTCTCATGAATCATCTCGACCATATGGTCAAGGTCATTGGCGTGGAGCATGTGGGGATTGGGCTCGATTTTGATGGTGTGGGAGAGATGCGCGTCGAAGGCATTGAGGACATTTCCAAGTTGCCCAACATCTCACAAGCTATGCTAGACCGTGGCTATGATGCGGAGGCGATTCAAAAGATATTGGGGGGTAATTTCTTTCGTGTCCTCCAAACGACCATCGACTAATATCACAGAAGCTAGACTTTATCAGCAGGTTTCACGAAGGAGAGGTGAGGATGGAGTATCGTGTATTGGGGCGTACTGGAGTCAAAGTCGCACCGATTGGGCTGGGGACAGCTAACTTTGCTGACCCGACTCCAGAAGCTGAGTCTATCGAGATCATCCATTGTGCGCTTGATGCAGGCATTAACTTGATTGACACGGGCAATTCCTATGCCAATGGCGAAAGTGAGCGTATCATCGGAAAAGCCTTAGCAGAAAGTGGTCGTCGGCATGAAGTCATCCTCGCCACCAAAGTGTTTTATAAAGTAGGTTCAGGACCGAATGATGAAGGTTTGTCTCGTCTCCATATCATCCGTGCTTGTGAAGATTCCTTACGCCGATTGCAGACAGATTGCATTGACCTCTATCAACTCCATCGCCCATCGCCAACGATACCCTATGATGAAACGCTACGTGCACTATCTGACTTAGTACAACAAGGCAAGATACGCTATGTTGGCACGTCCGTTCATCCGGCATGGAAAATTATGGAAGCGATTATGGTGAGCGAACTAAAGGGCTATGTGCGAGTCATCAGTGAACAACCGCCCTATAATTTGCTTGACCGTCGCATCGAAAATGAAATCGTGCCGATGTGCCAAGCGCATGGTCTGGGACTCATCACATGGTCTCCGATGGCGATGGGGATTCTCGCCGGACGCTATTCCAGTGCGACGGATATGCCTTCCGATTCAAGAGGTGGGTTACGAGGCGGGATTTATGCTCAGCGAGTGACTACGGCAGGTATCGAAGTTGGTAGGGCCTTTGCCAAACTTGCAAAGGATTCAGGTATCTCTCCGGCACAACTAGCAACACTTTGGGTCAAAGATCAACCCGGCATCACCGCACCCCTGATTGGTCCTCGCACATTGGAACAACTCGAACATTTACTGCCCGTCTTAGAAATGTCGCTCAGCGATGAACTCGTCGAAGCTTGTGATAATTTAGTGTCACCTGGCGGGGCAGTAGCCAGCTTCTACAATAGTGCGACATGGATGAAACAGCGTGTTATCTAATTAACAATTTGACTGATGTTTTTGCGATTGAATCAACGAAAGGACTTTACTAAAGATGTCTCGTTTGAAGCTAGAATTTTCCGGTGGTGGAGTCTTTTATGCACGCTTGCTCGAAGCCGAAGCTCCCAAGAGTTGTGCCACGATTAAATCCCGCCTCCCTTTTGAATATCGCTTTCATCATAGTATCGTCTCTGGACATGCCATCGTCACTCTCCCGCCAGATTTAACGATGGAACGCGAAAACCAGCGAGTGGCAGGCATTCCTGTAGGTGCATTGTCATTTCTCGTAAGAGATGAGCCAGTTTTAGTTCCCGATGAAATCTATATCGCCTATGGCATTTTCATCTCACGTGGTTTGACTGTCGATATGAAGCAACCTGTGAATGTCTTCGCGCAGATTGATGATAATCTGGATGAGCTGGCAATCTGCTGTAAACGGGTGCTGATGGAAGGCGCAGAAGTGATTAAATTTAGTCTCACCGAGAGTTAACTCACATCGGATGGTTGAACAAAAGTATATCCAAACCGTATTGGGTGAGATAGAACCCACTGCGTTGGGCAGAACGCTCATGCACGAGCATATCTTCTGCGATTTTTACCGTGTTACCGGACAACTGAATGAATTGCTCAATGACGAGTCACTGGCAATTAAAGAATTGTCAGCACTCAAATCAGCGGGTGGATCAGCTTTGGTTGAAGTCACAACACCGGATATGGGACGTAATCCCCAAGCACTTCGCCGTGTTGCTAAACTAACCGGACTCCATATCATCATGGGAACCGGGTGGTATCGTCAGCCTTATTATCCACCAGAAATTGACCAGCTATCAGCCAATGCATTGGCTGATAACATGATTGCTGAACTCACGGCAGGTGTAGATGGTACAGACATTCCCGCGGGGATTATCGGTGAGATAGGCATCCATTTGGATTATGCAACTGCCCAAGAAGAACGTGTCTTGCGAGCATCGGCACGCGCGCAAAAACAAACAGGCGCACCTTTAACCACACATGCATCCATGTATCCTGTGGGGGTTGTCCAACTGGACATCCTCAAAGAAGAAGGCGTAGACATGAGCCGAGTCATTATCGGTCACTGCGATACCTATCTTGACTTAGATTATCATTTGGCAATTCTTGAAGCTGGAGCATATGTCCAGTTTGACACCGTGGGACGCAATCATATGAACCCTGACTCGCGTCGCGCCAGTGCCTTCGCGGAACTGATTGACTTAGGTTGGAGTCAACAACTACTTCTCTCTAGTGATTGCTGTCACCGAAGTGACCTCTGTGCATTTGGCGGTGTGGGGTATGGCTATGTGTTTACTGACTTTTTTGACCAATTAAGATTATTAGGCATCTCTGATAAAACCTTGGATACCATTACCATCGACAACCCCAAAACCGTACTGGCTTGGTAGATGGATACTCATTGTTCATTGTTACTGGTCGAACCATTTCGCATGGCATCCGTCGCATTCTCATCAACCGTCAAAGTATAAGCATCAATGACAACGCCATAATCTGTTCTGGCAGACTCAATAGAGACATAATCATTAATCACATCCCACAAAACTCGTTGTGGGTCGCGTTGGAAAGGATGCCCCCAACCACCGCCTCCGCCGCTGTTGTTCGATAACCGATCTTCAGCAACAGGTTCAATCGTGACAGCACCGTGCTTGGTTTCGTTATCCCGTCCCAAATTCGCCAACAGATAGCCAGCGTCGCCTTCTTTTCCACCTACCATACCCCATGGTGCAGTCTTCGTTTTCTTGGAGATAAACAGGCAGGTCGAATCGGCAAGAAAACGATAAGTGCGTGTGACCCCACATCCTCCACGGAATTCACCAGCACCACAGGAATCACGACGAAATTGGTAATTCTCGATAATCCACGGAGCTTTCGTCTCAATCACTTCGACGGGGTTATTTCGACATCCCGGTTCACTCAGATGCATGATTCCGTCTTCGCCATCCTCTCCAGCATGTCCGCCAAAACCTACGGGTTCATTGTTGGATTCTAGCCATGGTCGCCCAGTTTCAGGATGTGTACCCAATCCCATGATCCCAAATATATCACCACCAGAACACGCAGGGATTCGATCCGGCAAAGCTTGGGAGAGTGTCTTCAGGATGACTTCAGGAATCATTAATCCAGCCCAGCCAGTAAAAGTAGGGCGTGGAGGTACTGCGTGCAGGAATTCGCATTCCGGCGCAATCACTTTCACAGGTCGGAAGTTCCCATCATTGGCGGGTGTATCTGGCGTGGTGATACCTTTGAAGGCAAGCGTAGACACACCAAGCGTTTCTCCAAACGGCAGATTCATGGGACCTTTCGTCGGTGGGTGCGAGCCTGTCCAATCAATTATGAATTCATCATCGTTAATCGTCACGGTACACTTCAGTTTGATCAATGTGTCTTTGTCAATACCATCGTCATCAAGGTAGTCTTCAGCAGTCCATGTTCCTTTTGGCAATTCAGCCAATCGCGCCCGTGCAATCCGTTCACCATGATCGAGAATTTCATTGACGGCGGTTCGGTATGTTTCTGCACCAAACTTCTCCAACATTTCGACAACCCGACGTTCTCCAGTACGACAAGCAGAGATTTGGGCGTTCATATCACCGATGACACGTTCGGGCCATCGGGTATTAAAGTGCAGGATATTCATCAATTCTTGATTCAACACACCTTGGTTGTAGATTTTGACAGCCGGTAGCAACAAGCCCTCTTGGAAAACATCTGTCGAATCTAAAACATAACCTGCGTCGCGCTGACCAAGATCAACCCAATGTTGTTTAATCGCCGTAAATCCCATCAATTCATCTCGATAAAATATCGGCGAAATCGCTAGAACATCCAGCGGGTGGGCAGCACTCCAATAGGGATAACTGGTCAGAATGATATCGCCCGGATTGATATTCTCTTTGCCAAGAAATTCAACTGATTTTTGCAACCCATAATCATTGCCCCGCGTAAAAATTGCCAATCCTGCCGCTTCTGCCAACAGACGACACCGCTCATCATGGAGGCTCAACCCGAAGTCACGTATCTCATAAATGACCGTGCTATAGGCGGTTCGCATTAAGTTGCGTTCCATCTCTCTAGCCGCTGAAAGCAGATAATTATGGATGACTTCAACTGTGATGGGGTCGATATCCATTGCAGGATGTCCTTTCAATTCATTTTAAGCGAATTGGGTTCAATCAACCTGTCGTTGGTTTCTCATCAGCTTTTGAAGATATTTATCAGACTAAAGTATATCGGACAAGCAGGCGTAGACAGGGATCGTAACACTACCGAGTGGTGAACTCTGAGTCCGTTTTGAGATCCTCCGCTACTTAGCATTCCATGCCAAAGTCTATCCATATCATAATGTTGACTTTGCATTCATATGGTTGACCCAGTATGCCTTGGATGAAACACTGTTCAATCAATCTTACTTCGAGAATTAGTTAAATGATCGATGGTACTTGAACACTAATATTGGCACTAATAATAACACATCTCATCGATATACCCATTAACAATCAAGTTCTCTGTAATCCGGGAACTGAAAGTTTCTGGTACTCTTCCAACGACCGAGCTTTTTACTGATTTAACAACTTGCTCTACAAGTGTTTCAGGAAGCAATGGATCAGCAGTAACCAGATTGATCATTTCGGGAGAAATTAGTTCATTTTAAGTTTGCTCACTGCTGAACGAACAGCTACCTCACCAGGACCACGGTTATCATCTCTACTTCGTCTATATGTTTTCGCAACTTCGCGGTAATCGCCACAATGTTCTCTTAGTTTTTCTTGTACTTGTTCTCCCTCATCACCGAGCCATAGTATATCGTCCTTTGTATGGCTTACATCAAAATGATCAAGATGTATCTCACCAACTAAGCGCTGATTGATTAAATCATTCGAACCTTGAAGCTGACCATACAGTGACTCGGGACGCCATGCATCTGGCCAACTCTTAACGACTCGACCAGAATGTAATATGGAAAATCCTGCCTTTGAACGACTTCCTTCCTCAAGTACTCCAACCCATCCGTGAACGGGTTTTTTGACACCTTCCTCATCTTCAATATTAAAATCGAACGTTTTGTGATACTTACTACCATCTCTAGCTGTCAGTAATTCATCCTCCAATTCCTGCCAACTCAACTGTGTACCTTGCCTGTGAGAGACATTATTTCGTTTCTAAAATCTTCACGATACATAGAACTTAAGCAATCACTAATCTTTGAAATAGTGCGGGTATAAAAGCTCCGGTTGAGATCAGTGATTTCAATAACAGTATAGTGTAGATCTTGGGCAAGATCGTCTACTACTTCCATTTCCAATGGCACAGGTTGAACTCCCCATATCGAGAAAAGCTAACCTGGCTCGTAAGGCCAAGGTTGACATCACTTGACGGCCCTTTTCCAACGAATTACCTTACTCAATAACTATTGAGCCTGACGGTTTGAGTAAGTCACGAAAGCGGGGATAAAAACTAGCCAACCAATTTACGTATTCCATCCCTCCAGATTACCGTATTTCTTTTTTCGGTTTAGAGGAAATAGTGGTGAGGTAAATATTAAATCAACCGCATCTTTGTATGCGTTAAAGGTGGGTGATTGAAGGATATCCTCTGCCTTACCATGGAATGATAAACCTAAATTAGTTTCAAACAATAACTGCAAAAACTATCCGTGACTGTTCTGAGATTACACCCATTATATCTACAGATGGACGGTTCAAAAAGATGGGCACCTATCTATGTATCTGTCACAACGGGTTCATTTGGGACTCCATTGATTTTGAGAATACAGATGATAAATGTTCTTATTGTTCACGTTGGGGAAACGAAATTGCTTGGAGAAAAGCTATATTTGGTGATGTTGAATGTTCGGATAAGCTCCTTTCCTCCCAGTACATAGGAAGTTATTCGAGCATCTTCTTAAAAATAAGCCAACAGCAGTGCTGTTGGTTTTTTTCCTTTCTACGAACTATTCCTTTCGTGTTTTTGCATCTAGCACTTCATTCACGAATTTGCAACTGGCGGTGTTTCCACAACCGTCTGCACGACGAGGCGATAGGAAATATAGTGGCGTGGACTGCCTTTGGGTAAGGTAATCAGCAGGGGTTGTTGTGACATGGTGTGGATGAATACGGTTCGCACGGTCTGTCCACAGACCAGCGTCGGATTATCGGGCATCCCCCAGCGTACAAACTCGATGCCTGTCCCATCACAGAAGAGTGTCAGTTCGACTTCACGGAAGTTATTCGGTGCAATCGAAGTCAGGTTCGTCATGGTGACATCCACCCAATCTTGTGAATCGCCGTCGGGTGTGGAGATGACTTCGTTGAATTGCCCGCCACTGTCACGGTCTACGCCAAAGAGGAATTGGTCAGTATCGGATGGGGCATATGGCAAAGCAACTAAAGTATAGCGGACATAACTCTGAGAACTATTTTCAGGCAGTAGGATACGGAACACTTGTGAATTGGCAGTGTGAGTCAAGGAGAGTGCAAGCGTCTGTCCACAGGTGGCAGTATGTTGAGCTGTTCCCCAGCGCACCTGCTCCAAGCCTTGCCCCTCACACACCAGCGTAAAGCGGAATTGTCGATAACTATGGGGGGATTGTGCTGTGAGGGTATTCGCTACCCAAATGACAGTATCATCGCTATCCCCCGCCGGATAGGAGATGAAATCGCTATATTGCCCGCCATTATCTCGATGCAACGCCAACGCAACTTGGGGTTCATCGACAGGGGCAATGGGTATCGCTTGCAATTGATAATCGACGAGTTGTTGCGATACCCCACTGGGTATCATGACGGTTAGTGTCATCTGTGTTTGGAAACTGTCAATCGGCAGGGAGTCCCCACAGCCATAAATTGGCGAATGGCTATTGCCCCAGCGTAAGTTGAGTGTGCCATTGCCTTGACAACTCAGCACGAGCGCAAAGGAATCGGCTTGTTGAATATCGACTTCCAGAGCAACCCGAATCGTATCGGCACTATCGCCATTGGGGAAGGACACACGGTCTTGGAAAATGGGGTTACTAAGTGTATCTACGCGGAAGTAATGCACATCGACATCATAAGGCGCAGATTGATTGCTAACCGCTTGTTGTGAAATCACACTGGTTGTATTCGTTGTCCACACAGGCAAGGTATGGCAAGTGCCAGATAATGTCAGTGCATCACCCTGTACCCAGCCTGATTGTGCTTGATAGGTCGCCCGATACCAGCCATCGAGTGTCCGTGCCGTGAGGTCAGCTTGAGCATTGAGTGGCAGAATCAGACGCAACCTGGCGTTGATATTGGGTTCATGTCGTGCATTCGCCCCACCTGCTGTTACCACTGTCGCTGTGCAGTCGTTGGCAACGGTGGCACGA